>JBKJOY010000169.1:0-2645 GCA_046595415.1 Thermomonas sp. | reverse complement strand
ATCACTGCGAACAGTTCACGTCCATCGCCATGATGGTTGCCAGAGAGCGCAATGGTGGCAGCCTCGCGCTGGGACCACTCGGCCGCATCCACCAGCGCATCCATGCATCCTGCTTCTGCATCGATGCGGATCACGTCGCCTTCGCGCAGCTTGGCCAGCGCGCCACCGGTAGCGGCTTCAGGTGTGACGTGGATCGCCGCCAGCACCTTGCCCGAGGCGCCGGACATGCGGCCATCGGTGAGCAAGGCCACGCGTTGCCCGCGATCCTGCAGCGCGGCCAACGTGGGCGTCAGCTTGTGCAATTCCGGCATGCCATTCGCATGTGGCCCCTGGCCGCGCACCACCGCGACGAAATCGCCTTCAAGTGCTGCGCCACTCAAGGCATCGGCCTTGAAGGCATCCAGCAAGGCATTTTGCGATTCGAAGATGCGTGCGGGTGCTTCGATGCTGCGGAATTCAGGCGCTACTGCAGATATTTTCACGACCGCGCGACCCAGATTGCCGGTAAGCCTGCGCAGGCCACCCTCGCTGTCGAAGGGCTCTGCAACACCGCGCACGATGTCGGTATCCAGTGATTGCGACGGTGGTTCGGACCAGCGCAGGACCAAGCCCTCGAGTTCCGGATGCATCGCCTGTTGGCGCAGGTCGCCGCCATGCACGCAGGCGATGTCGGGATGCAGCAGGCCCGCATCGATCAGTTCGCGGATGACAACACCCAATCCGCCGGCGGCATGGAAATCGTTTACGTCGGCGCCACCATTTGGATACACGCGCGCGAGCAGCGGCGTGGCTTGTGAGAGTTCGTCCAGATCATCCCAGTCGATCAGCAGGCCGGCGGCGCGGGCCATCGCGACCAGGTGCAGCGCATGGTTGGTCGAACCGCCGGTCGCGGCGAGGCCGACCATCGCGTTGACGATGGCTTTTTCATCCACCGTGCGTGCAAGCGGGCGGTAGTCGTCGCCCAGTGATGAGATCCGCAACGCCTGTTCGGTGGCAGCAACGGTCAATGCATCACGTAATGGCGTACCGGGTGGAATGAACGCACTGCCCGGCATATGCAGGCCCATCACTTCCATCAGCATCTGGTTGGAATTGGCGGTGCCGTAAAAGGTGCAGGTGCCGGGGCTGTGGTACGAGGCGGCTTCGGCGTCCAGCAGTTCATCGCGGCTGGCTTGACCCAAGGCATGGCGCTGGCGGACGGCGGCTTTTTCCTTGTTCGGCAGGCCGGAAGGCATCGGTCCCGCAGGCACGAAAATCACCGGCAAGTGACCGAAACTCAGCGCGCCCATCAGCAAGCCAGGCACGATCTTGTCGCACACGCCCAGGCACAGCACGGCATCGAACATGGCGTGCGACAGCGAGATCGCGGTGGACATCGCGATCACGTCGCGCGAGAACAGCGATAGCTCCATGCCTGTTCGGCCCTGGGTCACGCCATCGCACATCGCCGGCACGCCACCGGCGACCTGCGCCGTACCGCCGGCATTGCGCGCGGCCATGCGGATCAGCGCGGGGTAGTGCTCCATCGGCTGGTGCGCCGACAGCATGTCGTTGTACGCGGTGACAATCCCGATGTTGCCGCCGCGGCCATTGCGCAGCGTGGGCTTGTCATCGCCCGATGCAGCGAATCCATGCGCCAGGTTGCCGCAGGAGAGTTCGCGCCGGGCCGGGCCCTGTTCGCGTGCTGCGTCCATGCGCGCGAGATAATCACCACGCAGGCGCTGGCTGCGTTCGGCGATGCGCGCGGTGACGCGTTCCACGGTCGGGTGTAAGGCGGGGTTGCCAACAGACATCAGGGGCTCCAGTGGATCTGCACGGGCACGTGTCTGCCGGTTTCGCGCGCCTGCAACAGCGCGGTGGCGGGGTGCATGTGCGGGTCATGACCGGCCTGTTGCGCGCGTCGCAGCACCTGCCGCTTGGCATCGCCGGTGATCACCAGATGCACGCTGCGCGCGCGCAACAAGCGCGGCAGGGTCAGGCTGATGCGGGCGAACGGGGCTTCGGACGGCAAGGGCTGGGGCAGGGTGGCGATGGCGTCGATGCCGCTGTCCAGCGCAAGCCCGTAGTCCAGGTTGGACGCGCCAGGGAACAGCGATGCGAAATGGCCATCGGCGCCCATGCCCAACAGGACCGCATCGAACGGTTGAGCGTTCAAAGCCAACAGCGCGCGTGCTTGCGCAAGCGACGCGTCTTCATCGCCATCTTCGCGCGTCAATGGATTGACGACGGTGCCGGTATGCCCGGTAAATGCCGCGCGCAGGGCACTGGCATTGCAGGCGGGATGCGCATGCGGCACGCAACGTTCATCGGTCGGCACCAGCGTCATCGATGCGGCAGGAAGTGCCTTCGCCAGCGCCGCGTAGATCGGTAACGGCGTCTGTCCACCTGCAAGCGCCAACCATGCGCTCGTGTCCCTGCGCGCCGCCGGGCTGCAGGCATCGATCAGTGCATCCACCATGTGCGCGACGAGCGCGTCGCGGCTGGCGTAGTCATGTTCGATCCAGGGCATCGTCTGTGTTTTCCTGTTGATGCGCGTGGTTACTCGCGCCAACTGTGGCCGTGGCGTTCGATCAGGGAAATGGCCGCGCTGGGCCCCCAAGTGCCGGCCGGATAAGGCCGTGGCGGGGTGGCGCTGGCATGCCAGC
>JBKJOY010000408.1:0-4044 GCA_046595415.1 Thermomonas sp. | reverse complement strand
ATGAAGAACACCGCCATGTTGCGATCGCGGAACAACCGGAACGAGGACAGTCCCAAGACGTCCACCAGCGTGCGGTTCTCGCCGGCACGCAGTTGCGGCGGCGCCTTCGGCAGGCTGAAGGCATACAGTCCTAGCACCAGCGAAGCCGCCGATGCGATGTAGAACTGGCCGGCCGAGGTTTCCAGCTTGAGCAGGCTGGTGGTCCATAGCGCGGCGATGAATCCAACCGTGCCCCAGACGCGGATCGGTGGGTAGTCGCGGATCACGTCCTTGCCATCTTGCTTGAGGGCGTTGTACGCCACGGCGATCGCCAGCGAGATCGTGGGCATGTAGAAAATCATGGTGAGCAGCATCACCCAGAACATGGTGTGCGGGTCGTCCACCATCGGGATGCAGAACAGCATCGCGGCACCCGCCATGTGCAGCACGCCGTAAAGTTTTTCAGCGTTGATCCACTTGTCCGCCACCACGCCCATCAGCGCCGGCATGAACAGCGAGGCAATCCCCATGGTCGAGAAGATCGCACCGAAGCTCGTGCCGGACCACTGCTTGTTCTGGAACCAGTAGGCGCCAATCGTGATCAGCCACGCCCCCCAGATGAAGAACTGGAGGAAATTCATCACGGTCAGGCGCAGTTTCAAGCTCACATCGCATCCCCTGTCATGCGAGGGCTGATGCACCCGCAGCAGCAGGGTAGGGCACGCGTGGCAACGGCGGCAATAGCGCCAGACCGCGTCGCGCCATGCGTATCAGTTCAGGGGTCGCGGGCCAGCACGCGGTTGCGGCCTTCCTGCTTGGCTTGGCGCAGGCGGATGTCGGCACGTCGCAGCAATGCGGAGAGATCGGCCCCATCTTGTGGCCACACCGCAATGCCGGCGCTGAACGTCAGGCGCATCGGGTCAGCGCCGGTTTCGGGTTGGAATGATTTCGAGGCCACCATTCGCCGCATCGATTCAAGACGTTCCCAGGCGCGGCCCAGCGGCATCGGCAGCAGCATTGCAAACTCCTCGCCGCCCAGGCGCGTCAGGCAGTCCCCCTCTTCCTGCTGGCGTTGCAGCACCTCGACGACGTGGCGTAGTGCGCGGTCGCCGGCAACGTGGCCCACTTCGTCATTGATGCGCTTGAAGTAGTCCAGGTCGATCAGGCAGACAGACACCGACCCGCCACTGCTACGCACTGCATCCAGGATGCTGGGAAAGCGATGCATCAGCCAGGTGCGATTGGGCAAGCCGGTCAGGCCATCGGTGCCGGACAGGTCCACCAATCGCTGCATGCGCAAGACAATCGTGGTGGTCAGTGCGGTCATCAGCGCGATCAGCAGCATCCGCTGGACCTGGTTGGATAGGCTGACGGTGCCGTATTCAATTGATATAAGCCGGTCTGGACTGCCGGCCAAGTGGAATACCAGCCACACCACCAGGCAGTACTGCAGCAGGGCAAAGACGCCCGCGAACATCGTCAACCGCCCATCGTTGCGCAAGGCCGTCATCGCGATGGAGAACAGGTAGAACACCCAGACCACCATGCTGTTCAGGCCCGCCGCCGGCAAATCGATTGCCAGTGCGATGAGCACCAAACTGGTCAAGGTGACGTCGTAGGTCGCGGTGGCATAAGGCAGCCAGCGGAAGTGGCCCTTTTGCCGGGCCAATGCCAGCCAGATCTGGGACATCACGATGGCCAGCACGGCGCCGACCAAGCCGATCATCGATTCGGTGTATTTGCCGCCAGCCAGCAAATTGACCAAAGGCAGCAACAGCAAGAACATCGACAACACGGCGCGGATCCGGGCGACGATCAACTCGCCGCCGGAGCCGAGTTCCAGCATCAGTGCATCCGGTCGCATCCACAGGCGTTGCCAGAAATCGCGCAGGCTGGACGGCAATATCGGCACGCAGTGGCTCCACTGGAATTCAAGTCAGGATAGTGCGCGGCCGTGCACACGGCCAGTGGCCAGTCATCAGCCGCCCACGCCAACACCAGTGAGTGCGACCCACGCACCGAGTATCAGGAACAGGCATGCCGCGATCGTGCGCGCCGCGCGCAGTGGCAAGCGGTGTGCGAATCGACTGCCAAGCAACACCACGGGCACGTTGGCGAGCAGCATGCCGCACGTCGTACCAGCAACTACCATCATCAACGAGTCGAATCTGGCCGCAAGCAAGACCGTCGCTACTTGGGTTTTATCGCCGATCTCTGCGATGAAGAACGCGATCACCGTGGCGATGAACGCGCCATGCGCCGGCAACCGTTCGTCATCCAGCGTGTCCGGTTTGAGCGTCCACAATGCGATGGCGATGAAGCTGGCCGCGACAATCCAGCGCAAGGTATTCGGGGTCAACCAGGCAGCCACCATCTGCCCAACCCATGCCGCCAACGCATGGTTGAGCAAGGTGGCAAGCAGGATGCCCGCGATGATGGGCCAGGGCTTTCGAAAGCGCGCCGCCAACAGAAGGGCCAGCAGTTGGGTCTTGTCGCCGATTTCGGCAAGCGCCACGGTGCCGGTGGAGACAAGGAATGCATTCAACATGGGGAACTCCGGGCCAGGCGACATCGATACGTACGAAAGCAAACGCCACGTCGCCCGGCCGGGTGCGTAGCGCCTGCCTTCGGTCTCGCCGATGTGGATGCCAAGGCATCCACCGCGCGCGCCATGGCGAGGTGCCGATCAACGGCAGGGCCAAGTATGTTGACGCGCGCACCGGACCCAGTTGGAGGCGTGGGTCGCGGCGGGCTACTCCCCGGAGGAGGGGTGCGCCATTGTAAACGTATGTAACAGCGAAGCCACGCAGTGCCTGCCTACAATGGCTGCCTACAATGGCCAATACACTTCATCTGGATGCCGCCGTCATGCAATACCGTCGCCTAGGAAATTCCGGTCTGCAGTTGTCGGCTTTGTCGTTTGGTGCGTGGGTGACATTCGGTAACCAGCTTGGTCGCAGCGGTGCGCGCGAGATGATCGCCGCGGCGTGGGACCATGGCGTGAACTTTTTCGACAACGCCGAGACCTACGCGAATGGCGAAGCCGAACGGGTGATGGGTGACGTGCTCGCCGACTTGCGCCTGCCTCGCGATGGTTGGTGTGTATCCAGCAAGGTGTTCTTTGGTTCGGTCGAGGATCCGGGCCCCACCCAGAAAGGCTTGTCGCGCAAGCACGTGCATGACGCCTGCCATGCCGCGCTCAAGCGGCTGCGGGTCGATTATCTCGATCTGTATTTTTGCCATCGCCCCGATCCGGATGCGCCCATCGCCGAAACCGTATCGGCGATGGATGCGTTGATCCGCCAGGGCAAGGTCTTGTATTGGGGCACGTCGGAGTGGAGTGCAGACCAGATCCGCGAAGCGCATCGCGTTGCCCAAGCACAGAACCTGCACGCGCCCAGCATGGAACAGCCGCAATACAACCTGCTGGACCGGGAGCGTGTCGAAGTGGAATACGCACCGCTGTACGCGGAATTCGGCATGGGCACCACGGTATTTTCGCCGCTGGCATCCGGCTTGCTCACCGGTAAATACAACGATGGCATTCCTGCTGATTCGCGGCTGGCGCGGGAAGGCTACGGCTGGTTGCAGCGCGGCCTGAAAGGCGAACGCATC
Organism: Thermomonas sp.; assembly: GCA_046595415.1. Lineage (GTDB taxonomy): Bacteria > Pseudomonadota > Gammaproteobacteria > Xanthomonadales > Xanthomonadaceae > Thermomonas. The sequence goes on along the minus strand of JBKJOY010000408.1, from coordinate 450 downwards.
CAGGTGCTGCGCAATTACACCAAGCTGGCAGCGGAACTTGGCATCGCGCCATCCACGCTGGCGCTGGCCTGGTGCCTGCGCAACCCGAATGTCTCCACGGTGATGCTGGGTGCGTCAAAAGTGTCGCAATTGCTGCAGAACTTCGAGGCGCTGGAGGAGTCGCAGCGATTCGACGATGCCGTCTGGAGGCAGGTCGAAGCCAGTCTCGGCTGATCTGGCAAAACGAAGCCCCGCATCGCAGGGCTTCGTAGTCGAGCAAAAGGTTTCAGTTTCCGCTGGGGGGTGCAGGCGGTGGTGGCGGGGCCATTGGCGCAGTCGGTGGTGCAGGCGGCGGCGGAGGCAAATCGTTGCCGTTGATCACGGTGCGCTTGCCGTTTTCATCGATGATGACCTTCGTGCGTTTCTCGACGCGCGCTCCGGGTGGCGGTGGTGGCAACGGCGCGGTCCCGT
>JBKJOY010000063.1:0-3051 GCA_046595415.1 Thermomonas sp. | reverse complement strand
GCCGAGGTAGAAGCTGCGGCCAGGCGCGGGTTCGAAGCTCGCACCGTTGGCCTGTTCCACGATCACTGACCCGATGTAGGTCAGATCGAACAGGTTATCGATGCGCGCAAACGAGGTGACTTGGTAGCCGCTCGTTTCCCATACATACCCGGCGCTCAGTCCTGCAATGGCGTGACCCGGCGCGACCAGCGTACGCGCATCGTTGGCCGATACCGCACTGGCAGCATCGACCTGCAGGCCTGCATGCCACCCAAGCGCGCCACCCCAGCGCACGCTGGCATTCAATAGTTGGCGAGGCACGCCGGGCATGCGCGCATCCGCACGCACCGTGCACCCGTTCGAACTGGCGCAGTTGCCGAACGCATCCAAGAAGCGTGCATCCAGATAGGTGTAGGCCGTCGCCATCTCCCAGTTGTCAGCGAACGGCACGTGCCAGCCGAGTTCGCCGCCACGCCGCCGCGACCTGCCGACGTTCTGGTAGGTCGTGCGACCACCGGCGCTGCTCAGCACGCCTGTCTCATCGGCCGTATTGGCCTGGAAGAGGGCGATTTCCAGTTTCGAGCCGCCCGCAAAATGCCACTTCGAGCCCAGCTCCGCATTGCCGGAGCGCGAAGGTTTCAGCGCAAGATTCAAGCCGCTGCCAGTGGCCCGGTAGCCGAGTTCGCTGAAGGTGGGAGTCGCGAAGCCACGTCCATAGGAGGCATACACATGCCAGTCCGGGCGCAGGTTGAACATCAGGCCCGCAACAGGCGCTGTTGACCCGAAAGCCACGCGCCCGCTGTCATCCGGATTGCGGGCTGTGATGTAGTGGTCGAGCGAGCTGAAACGCACCACGCTGTGGCGGGCGCCCAGTGTCAGAGACCAACGCGACGCGAAGTGCCAGCTGCCCTGCACATACTGATCGACGTTGTAGACATCATCCTGTTCTTTGCGTCGTAACGCCCCGACCACGCCCAGGGTCTGACCGACAAAGTTCTCGTAGCCAATACGCATTTGGGTTGATTTGTCATAGGCGATACCCGCGGCCAGATCCAGCGGCTGGTCGCCGAGGCTGCCCTGCCATGTCCAACGCACGTCGGCGCCGCCATAGCGAGTATCAAGATCCACGACCCCGCCTGAATTCAACGGATTGTTCTGCGCGCTGACCGGGACTGACAGGAACTGCTGCACGCCGCGTGTACCGGAATAGACCAGCAAATTCAGTGTCTGATCGTGTCCTAATGCTTGCATGTAGCTTGCGCCCAGCTGGGTTTGATGCACGCGTTTGCGGGTGTTGTAGGTCAACGCCGAGGGCGCCGCTTGACGCGGGTCGGACTCGAATTGCTGCGTGGTCAGGCCTTGCGGATCCAGCGCAAGTGGCATCGATACCGCATTCAAGAGCAGGGTGAGCTTGCCGCCATTGTCGAATTTGAAGTCAAGCTTTGCATTGCTGTTGATACGCGAGGCGCGACTGTGATCGCGGTAGCCGTCTGTGTGGAAGTCGGCCAGGTCCACGTTGTAACCGAGTACGCCACGCGTGCCACGTGCGCCCGTTTCGAGACGCCACGTGCCATCGCTACCAGCACCGACACTGCTGCGAAGGGTAGGCGGTGCACTTCCATCGGCGGTAAAGAGTTGGATGACGCCGCCGGATGAGTTTCCATACAGCGCCGAAAATGGTCCACGCAAGACTTCGATACGCTCGGCGCTGTCGAAATTGAAGTTGGAGACCTGGCCCTGTCCATCCGGCATCGTTGCTGGAATGCCATCGGTATACAGGCGCACGCCGCGCACACCGAAGCTTGAGCGCGATCCGAAACCGCGGATCGAGATCTGCTCGTCCTGTGCGTAATTCTGGCGTTCACGCGCAAGCACCCCTGGTATCTGGCGCAGGTATTCGGATGCGCTGATATTCGGCGCATCCGTGTTGGCAGCGCCGATTGGCACCACGCTGATGGAAGCCGGAACATCGAAGGAGGGTTCTGCAAAGCGGGTCGCGGTGACGACGATGCCGGGCAAGGTTTTCCGCGGAATTTCTGCGGCGCGCTGTTGCGCTTGGGCAGCGGAAAGCCCCAGAAGCGAAAGCGCCCATACGGATGCAAGGGCGCGATAAGGATGTCGGTCAATCACGATGCCTATAGCTTAGCCGCTGTCACCCTCCATACGGCATTGCCGACATCGTCAGCGATGATCAATGCGCCTTGCTTGTCCAGCACCAGTCCCACCGGCGCGCCATACAGGACTTTGTCGTCGTCGGAATGGAACCCTGTCAAGACGGGTATCGGCTGACCGACCGGTTTGCCCTGTTGGAACGCAACGAACACGACGTCGTAGCCACTCAGGGGCGAACGATTCCAGCTCCCGTGTTCACTGATGAAGGCGCCGTTCTGGAACTTCGTCGGCAACCCGTTGGCGGTCGTGATCAACAGCCCAAGCGGCGCGACGTGTGAGCCCAGGGAATAGTCGGGCTTGAGGGCGCGTTGGACCAGATCAGGTCGTTGCGGCATCACGCGGGTGTCCACATGTTGGCCGTAGTAGCTATACGGCCAACCGTAGAATCCGCGCTCCTGGACCGAGGTCATGTAATCGGGCACGAGGTCGGGACCGATCTCATCGCGTTCGTTGACGATCGTCCAGAGCTTTCCTGTGGTCGGCTCCCATTGCAGCCCGGTCGGATTGCGCAAGCCCGAGGCATAGATGCGGCTGCCGCCAGTGGCGACATCCACTTCAAGCACAGCAGCGCGGCGATACTCAACGGCCAAGCCGTTCTCGGTGATGTTGCTGTTGGACCCCACGCCGACATACAGCTTGGTGCCATCCGGGCTGGCCAAGAGTGATTTGGTCCAGTGGTGGTTGATCGTGCCTGGCAAATCGGCGAATTCAACGCCACGCGCGGTGATCCGCGTTTCACCGCTGACATAGGGGAATTTCATGATGCGGTCGGTATCCGCCACGTACAGCGAGTCTCCGATCAGCTGGATGCCGAAGGGCGAGTTCAGATGTTCGATGAAGGCATGCTTCTGCCACTCACCGCTGGCGCCAGGTACTCGTCGGAGCAAGGTGATGCGGTTG
>JBKJOY010000340.1:0-5445 GCA_046595415.1 Thermomonas sp. | reverse complement strand
CTTGAACTTGTGCGGCCGCCGTTCACCCTTCGGGTAATCGGTCACCACCACGAAGTCGCGACTCTCAGCGGCGTCGGCAAGATCCGTCCAGATGCTGTGCAGGACCAGCATGTCGCCCGCACGGATGGGGATGTTGCGGACGTCCTGGCGCAATACTTGTTTGTCGCGGTTGATCGCAAGCAGGCTGATGCCGGCGTGCTTGCGCAAACGCAGGTCGGCCTGGGTCTTGCCGATGAATGGCGAGTTTGGCGGCACCACCGCTTCTGAAATACCGGCGCGGCTGGGATTGAACAGATCGCCGAACGTGCGCAAACGGGTCGACAAACGCAGGAAGTTGTTCTGCGCGAAATCGGTGACCTGCTCGCGCGGTCCCATCGCGCCAATCACGCTACCCACCCAGATGCGCGCATCCGCAGGTGGCGCGAGGCGCGATTCGTTGCCGGTCAACAGCGCCAACATCAACGGTGAGCCGGGGACCGCTTCGGCCTCGCCAACGCTCATGCCAACTAACGGGCTGTCGGCGCTGACGGTGAGTTCGTACACATCGCCATCGATGCCGTAGGCCCGCGCGAAATAACTTTGCGTACGTGCGGGCGTGACCGCCTCGTCCAGGTCATCGCGCAACAATTTGCTGCCGAAGAAATGGAAATACAGCAGCGACGCGGCCAGCAGCACCAGCCCGATCGGCAGCGGCGCGAACATCTTCAACGGCTGCAGCGATGCCGCGCCGGAGGGCATGTTCGCATTCGCCGAGACCAGCAAGTCGTTGAGCAGGATCAACGGCGAATTGCCGACCATGGTCAGGCTGCCGCCCATGATGATCGCCGCCGATATAGGCATCAGCAGCCGGGACAGGCTGATGCCGGTGCGCGCCGCCAAGCGCGAAGCGACCGGCAGGTACAGCGCCGTGACCGAGGTGTTCTGGATGACCGAGGAGTTCAGCCCAGCAACGCCCGACGCCAGCAGCACAAGACGATTTTCGACCCCATTCGCACGCCGTAGCAGCCAGCTTGCCAAGCGGTTGAGCGCACCAGTGCGGTCGAGGCCAGCACCCAGGATCATGGTCGCGATGACGTTCATCACGGCATCGGACGAGAAACCGCCGAACAGATCTTCGGGTGCAATCAGGCCGGTCAGGCCCAGTACCACCAGGACGACCAGCGCGATCACGTCGGCGCGGATGCGGTCGAACAGGAACATCACCATCGTGAAAAACACCAGCCCGAGCACCAGCTGCATGTCCGAGGTGAGCGTCAGCGTGGTCTCCATTCTGCGACGGTCGTTCCCTGTAGTAGGCCGGCGATGCCGGGTCAGCAGCGGTCGTACAGGAGATCCCACACGCCATGGCCGAGCTTCTGGCCGCGGGTCTCGAAATGCGTCTGTGGGCGCCAGTCAGGCCGAGCCACCGCGCCTCGCGGACCCGCACGATTGACGATGCCCGGCGTTGCATCCAGCACGTCCCACATCTGCTCGGCATAGTCCTGCCAATCGGTGGCGAGGTGCAAGCGGCCATCCGCTGCTAGCTTGCGCACCAGCAGCGCGGCGAAGTCAACGTTCACCAAACGGCGCTTGTTGTGGCGCTTCTTGTGCCATGGATCCGGAAAGTAGATGCGGACTTCGTCCAGCATCCCATCGCCGATCTCATGCTCGAGCACTTCGACCGCATCGTGGTGGTACACGCGCGCGTTGCCGGCATCGTCGTCGGCCAATGCATTAAGCAAGCGACCGACGCCGGGCGCATGCACTTCAATGCCGATGTGGTCGCGGGCTGGATCCCGTTGCGCGGAATAACGCAGCGCCTCACCGTTGCCGAAACCGATTTCGAGGATGCGCGGTGCATGGCGCCCGAACGCCGCGTCGAAATCGCGCGGGCTGCCCGTGTAATCGATGCCGAAGCGCGGCCACACTTCGTCGAACGCGCGCTGTTGGGCATCAGTGAAACGACCCTGGCGCAACACGAAGCTGCGCACCTTGCGCTGGCCTTCGGTGGCGGTGAATGGCTTTGGTGGTGCTTTGGAGCCGGCGCTAGGCTTGCCTGGTTTGGAGCTGGGATCAGTCATCTCAGCCAATCAGGCCATCGATGGGAGACGACGCACTTGCGAAGCGCTTGCGCGGGATGCGGCCGGCCAGGAATGCCTCGCGGCCCGCTTCGACGGCCTTGCGCATCGCGCTGGCCATCAACACGGGATTCTGCGCGCCGGCAATCGCGGTGTTCATCAGTACGCCATCACAACCGAGCTCCATCGCAATGGCGGCGTCCGACGCGGTGCCCACGCCTGCATCGACAATGATCGGCACCTTCGCACTCTCGATGATTTCGATCAGGTTGTATTTATTCTGCACGCCAAGACCCGAGCCGATCGGTGCGGCCAGCGGCATCACCGCGACGCAGCCGATTTCCTCCAGGCGCTTGCACAAAATCGGGTCGTCGCTGGTGTAGACCATGACGTCGAAGCCGTCTTTCACCAGGATTTCCGCGGCGGCCAAAGTGGCGACAACATCGGGATACAAGGTGCGCTGGTCGCCGAGGACCTCAAGCTTCACCAACTTGTGGCCATCCAGCAGCTCGCGCGCCAGCCGGCACGTGCGCACCGCGTCGTCGGCGGTATAGCAGCCTGCAGTATTGGGCAGGATGGTGAAACGGTCCGGTGGCAGCACATCGAGCAGGTTGGGCTCGCCGGGGTTCTGCCCGACGTCTTTGTTGAAGAACGGCGTACGGCGGATCGCGACGGTGACGATCTGCGCACCGGCGGCCTCGGTGGCGCGTCGGGTTTCGTCCAGATCCTTGAACTTGCCGGTACCGGTCAGCAGGCGCGAGGCATAGGCCTTGCCTGCGATGTAGAGCAGATCGGAGGTGTTTGTCATCTGCACATTATTGCGCATGCGGGATTGCGCATGCGGGCGACTGCGACTCACGCCGCAGCGGCATTCAAGCAAGCCTCCCTCAGCCACCACCGAGTGCATGCACGATTTCAATTCGATCACCTTCGTGCAGTGCGTGGCTGGCGTGCTGGCCGCGAGGAACAATCGCGCCGTTGACCTCGACCGCGACCCGGCGGTCGGCCAGTCCCTCGGCGGCGAGCAATGCGGCAATCGTGGTTTGGGGCGCGGCTTGGCACGCTTGACCGTTCAATTGGAGTTTCATGTGCGGATTTTCGCCTGTTTAGATGAATACGCGTGTGGCGGCGCAACTTGTGAACGTTAGATTTTCGTGAAACCATCGGCGCCATTCGGTGTCGTACTGTCGCTTCGGCATTGATTGCCTCGTAGTACCGACCCGCCTGATTTCAGCCCCTCCGAGGATTACCCATGAAAAACAAATTCTCCCGCACCGTGCTGGCCGCTGCACTGGCCCTCGCGGCGATGCCGCTCTACGCGCAAAGCCAGCCCACCTTCACCAACACCGTGTTCTTCGGTGACAGTCTGACCGACGGTGGATACTTCCGCCCGCTGTTGCCGCTGGGCGTGCAGGCAGTGACTGGCCAGTTCACCACCAACCCGGGCCAGGTCTGGGCCCAGTACTTGGCGGACTATTACGGCAGCAATGCCGAGAGCGCCTGGTATGGCACCGGAGCAGGCACAAGGCCGGGCACCGGTAATAACTGGGCGGTCGGCGGTGCACGGGTCGGAGTGGATTCCGTCGGCGCACTGGGCTACACGCCTTCACTGAAGTCGCAGGTGACCAATTTCCTCTCACGCAATGGCGGCCGGGCTGACCCAGGTGCGCTGTACACCGTGTGGGGCGGTGCTAACGACCTGTTCGCCGTGCAAGCTAGCCCGGCCAATGCGCAGGCGATCATCGGTGGGGCGGTGAGCGCGCAGGTCGGCATTGTCGGCACCCTCACCTCGGCCGGTGCCAAGTACATCCTGGTGCCCACCATTCCCGACTTGGGCCTGACCCCGGACTCGCGCAAGTTTGGTGCAGCGGCCATGGCGCAAGGCACTGCCCTGGCGGCTAGTTATAACAACGCACTGTTCGGCGCGCTGGCATCAGCCAATATGCGCGTGATCCCGGTGGATACCTTCCATTTCATCCAGGAAATCGCTGCAAGCCCGTCTACTTACGGGTTCGTCAATGTAACCAGTGTCGCCTGCCTGCCACCAGGTAGTTCTTCACTCACCTGCAACCCAACCTCGCTTGTCAGCCCGAATGCCCCGTATGACTACGCCTTCGCTGATGGCGTGCACCCAACTAGCGGCGCCCACAAGCTCATCTCACAGTTGGCGTTGTCCGTGATCGAAGGGCCGCGCCAGATCGCCATCCTGCCGCAATCCGAAGCCACGATTGGCCGTGCCCGCACCGAAATGCTCGCAACTGGACTGGGCAATCGTCCTTCCGGCGATGGCATGCGCTGGTGGGGCAGCTTCGTCAACACCAATCAGCGCTTCGGCAATGGCGGCACTGCCAATGGGTTCGATGGTGATGCGCCCAGCGTCAATGCTGGCGTGCAGTGGGCCACCGGCAATCTGACCTATGGCGGGTTTGGCGCATATGGCAAAGCCGACTTGGATTGGGGCCAGCGTCGCGGCAGCTTCAAGCAGACCGATGCCACCCTCGGCGGTTTCATCGGCTGGTACGGCGATGGCCCGTGGGCGAATGCCCAGCTGAGCTACACCTGGCTTGACTTCGACGTGCGTCGCGACATCGTATTGGGGCCGTCAGTTCGCACCCATCGTGGATCCGCCAAGGGTAGCAACCTGACCGGCGCCGGCAGTGCCGGCTGGACCTTCGGCCAAGGCAACAAGTTGAGCCACGGCCCGGTGTTGAGTCTGGTCTCGCAGCGCATCGACGTCGATGGCTTCGCCGAATCCGATCCTGCCCTGTCGACCTCCCTCGCGTACGCGGACCAGTCGTTCGATTCGCTGGTGGCAAGCGTGGGCTGGCAGGCCAGCCTCGCTTTGAGCGAGCACATCACGCCTTACGCCAAGCTGACCTGGGATCGTGAACTGGAGAAGCCGGCCGCCGAGGTGTTTGCAACCGCCCAGTCGATGCCCGGCACGCTGGCCTTCGCGGTTCCTGGCCCGGGACTGGATCGCGAATATGGCACCGCGCAGTTCGGCGTGCGTACCGAGATGTTCGGCTTGGACGTGCAAACCGGCACCCGCATCACCGTCAATCAGTCCAATGGCAACAACGCGACCTTCTTCGTGACCGTGGCCAGCAAGTTCTGATGCCATCGGCAACGCGCGTTTCGCGCGCGTTGCATGGGCTGCGACGTGCGGCATAAACTTGCCGCGTCGCGGGTGTAGCTCAATGGCAGAGCTGTAGCTTCCCAAGCTACTGACGAGGGTTCGATTCCCTTCACCCGCTCCAGAATGACGACGGCGGTACTCCGGAACGGGGTGCCGCCGTTTGTTTACGGACGTCCTGTTTCGATGGGTTTTTTGGCGAGGTGCTCGCATGACCACAATCCGCACCGGTTGGCGCGAATGGGTGGCGTTGCC
>JBKJOY010000327.1:0-9054 GCA_046595415.1 Thermomonas sp. | reverse complement strand
CCTGCAGCGCGAACATGCGCCGCTTGTCCACGAACTGGCGGATCCGCGCTACTGCGTCATCTTTCTTGATGTGGAAGGGCAACACCGCGTCGGGTACTGCGCCATTCGCGACTTGCTCGTTGACCCCGAACACGTGTCGACACCAATGGCAACGCGCCGTCATCGCGCTTTCGGTATTGACCGTGACCTCGGCGCCGCAAGCGGTGCACTTGAAGCTCATCAGGCTGGCGGCATCGGCGGCGATGTTCTGCGCTCCGGATGCGATCACCGTGCCCGTGAGCTGGTCGAGACCCTCGCCAAGCCCGAAGGCGTCCTCGACGCCCTCGCTTTGCCATTCGTTGCGGCAATACAGGCAGATCAGCATGTCGGTGCCGGGCTTTTGCCGGATTTCGGTCGAGCCGCACTTCGGGCAGCGGTTGAGGCCGTCCTTCAGTTCTTCCGCGGCTGTATCAATGGCGACCGGGTCCGGCGCCATCACCTCGTCACGGATCGGTTCGGGCAGGGTGTCCGGGTCGATCGGGAAATTCCCGTTCGGAGCCGTGCCCGGCAGCGGCGGCACGTCCTGTGGTGAGCCCGGACCGGTGTATGGAGGCACCGGGGGTGGAACATTCGTGTTCGACATGATGGCGGCCCGGCGTGCGGCTTACAGGCCCAGGGTCTTGGTCTTGAGTGCGTCGTAATCGCCCTGCGTGATCAGGCCGAGATCGAGCATCTCCTTGGCCTTCTTCAACTTGGCGATCGGGTCATCCGCGGCCGGCGCAGCAGGCGCTGCGGGCTGCTGCAGGCTGCCAATGCCGCCCATCATTCCGGACGCCATGCCCAGGCCCACAATGCCCGCCGCACCGCCATTTTCGCCCGCCGACTGCATGCCCGCAGCGACGCTGGCCTGCAAGTTGGAATTGCCACGCGAACCCGACAACGCATCGGCGCGCTGCACGGTCTTGAGCAATTCCCGTGTGTTGGCGTCGTATTCGATCGAGATGATGGCGGTCTTGACGATGGCCAGACCGCGATCGGATTTCCACTGGTAGCCATTCTCGACTGCGTCCGACAGGCTCTTGGCAAACCCAAGCGAATCCTGCTGCAGCTTGCTGATGCGATTGCCCTTGCCGGGGTCGTTCGTGTACAGGCTGAAGGCCGGTGCCAGCGAACCCACCACTTCATTGAACAGCTGGCCAGCAGCGGCATTGTCCATATCGGTGAAATCGAACACCTGGCCAGGCTGTAGGTAACTCGCAGGCACGAAATTCTTCACGAACAGGATCGGGTCGATGATCTTCATCGTGTACGAGCCGCGCGTCACCGCGCCGTCTCGCGTGTTGAGGAACCCGTCGTCCCAGTAGATTTCGGACTGGGTGCCGAAACGGTTGTCCGGCAGTTCCTTCAAGGAGACGAAGAATGCCGCCTGCTGCGAACCCGGCTGGCCGCCGAACTTGAAACGCTCCCAGCTCTGGGTGACCAGTGAAGCCATCAAGCCGTCGCCGGCGAAGATCGACTTCGAATTGAGGTCGTCGGACTTCCATTCGTAACCGCCAGCCTCGGCAGCGAAGCCGGTGATCTTGCCGTCCTGGAACAACAGCAACCCGTAGCCTTCCGGAACGATGATCTTCGAACCATTGGTGATGATGTTCGAGGAACCATGCGTGTTCGAACCGCGCCCGGCGTTGGTGCCGTGCGGCACTGCGGCGAACAGCGCTGCGGTCGCCGGCAACCCGTCTGGAATCGTGTAGAAGTCCTTCCACTGGTCGCCGAGCATGCCGCCGACCGCGCCTACCACTGCCTGAACAAGTCCCATGACATTTCTCCGTGATGCTTGGCTGGGCAACGTGCCCGCCATGCCCGGCAAGCTATAGGAAAAAAGCATGCAGGTACATGGCTCATTGGTCCTAGGCCAGGGGTAGGGCCGCTTTCCCATATCGCTGAAATCAAGCGCCGAGGGTGACAACACCGGCACTTCCACGGCCTCACGTCAACGGCCTATCCTGAGGGGATGAAAAAGCTCGCAGATTCGTTCTGGAACATTCGTGGCGTTCACCGTATCGGTGGCGTGCTCGATATCGGCACCCAGATGTCCATCGTCCAGCGCGCAAGCGGCGGATTCGTGGTGATCGATGGCTGCGGCTTGGATGATGCCCAGCGCGACGCGGTCATGGCGCTCACGGGGGATGGCGCGCAGGTGGACGCGGTCGTGCACGTGCATCCATTCCATACGTTGCACGTGGACGCGACGCATCGGCTGTTTCCAGCCGCGACCCTTTACGGCACGGCGCGCCACCACAGGTTGGCTCCCGCGTTACCGTGGAGTCCGAAGCCGGTGGAGGACTGGACGCACGATCACGCGCTGGCGGATGTGTTCGAACTCTCCGTTCCTGACGGCGTCGACTTCGTGTGTCCTGATGATCGCGTGCACGTTGCATCCGTGCTGGTGCGTCATCGGCAGACCGGCATCGTCCATGTTGACGATACCTTCAACGTACTGGCGGCGCCGGGCGTTCTGCGCAGCGTGGTGCCGATGTCGTCATTGCGCATGCATCCGATGCTGGGCCGGGCGCTGCAGAAAAAGGCCGGTGCCGCCGATGCTTACGCTGCGTGGGCGAACGCGCTCGCTGTGGACTGGGCCGATACGCGCATCGTGTGTGCAGCGCATTCTGCGGTCCGCTTGTTGCCTGCGGGAGGATTCTCTCAGGAAGTGACATCGGCACTCGACAAAGTGTCGGCCACGCTGAAACGTCATCGCGAAAGCTACGGCTAGGCACCCCAAAGCCGGGAATCGATGCCTCGCAAGAAATGGGACTCCCGCTTCAATTTCCGCTGATCGCCTGCACTTTTCCGCCGCGTGCCACGGCACGCTGGTAGGCGGGGCGCTGTTCGATGCGTTGCAGGAACGCCTGCAAATTCGGTTTTCCCTGCAGCCCGTCACCACGACCCGAAGCAGCCTGCAGCGGGTAGCTCATCTGGATGTCGGCAGCGGTAAAGCGCTCACCGGCGAACCACGTTGAACTGGCCAGGCGCTGATCCATCCAGTCCAGGTGCAGGCGACGCTGCGGGCCCACGAAACCGGCCTCTGCCTTGTCTGCGATGGCGCGGGCGATGGGTCGTGCAAAGAACGGCATCGGTGCGCTGCGAATTCGCGATACCACCAAGGTCAGCAGCATCGGTGGCATCGCCGAGCCCTCGGCATAGTGCATCCAGTAGCGGTAGGCCATCCTCTCATCGCCATCGGCAGGCAGTGGCGGCGGTGACAAGGCACGCTGCGAATCATGCATGTCCGCCAGATACTCAAGGATCGCGCCGGATTCGGCCAATACCCGTTCACCGTCCTGCAGCAGGGGCGCTTTGCCGAGCGCATGGATTTCGCGCAGCTCGGCGGGTGCCAGCAGCGTGCGCGGGTCGCGCGCGTATTGCCGAAGTTGGTATTCCAGGCCAAGTTCTTCCAGCATCCACAGCACGCGTAGCGAACGCGAGTTCTCGAGGTGATGAACGACGATCATGCTGGACACTCCAACGCTAGGGACATCAATCGTAGCAATAGCGGTGTCACGCTTCACTGCATCACCGAGCGTGCGGTTGTCCAGGTTGTCCAGGTTGTCCAGGTTGTCCAGGTTGTCCAGGTCGTCCAGGTCGTGCACGGCCGTATTCGGCCGTATTCGGCCGAGCCTGTGTCGCGGCCGGCCATCGCATCGTTCGATAGCGCTACGGTTGCTTGCCACCACGCGCGGGTGTCGAGATCGGTGATCTCGTGCAGGCGCGATGCAAATCCTTGGGCGGCCAGCGTCCTTAGTGCAAAAGGATAAGATCCATGTCCAGATCCGGCTTGCCGCCGGCGGCCAAGGAGAAACGACATGTTCAGTCACGTCATGGTGGGATCCAACGATATCGAGCAATCAAAGCGCTTTTACGATGCGGTGCTGGGCGTGCTTGGTGCGGGCGCGCCGATGCGCAACAACGCAGGCACGGGGCAGGCGCGGCTCTTCTACCGTCATGGCGGCGGCACCTTCTGTGTCAGTGAACCCATCAACGGCGATGCTGCCTCATGCGCCAACGGTGGCACGATCGGATTCAAATGCGACTCCCTGGAACAAGTGCAGCAGTTCCATGACACGGCAGTCGCGCACGGCGGGACTTCCATTGAGGGCGCCCCGGGCCTGCGTACATCGCCGATGGGCGGGATGCACCTGGCGTATGTGCGCGACCCGGACGGCCACAAGCTCTGCGCCATGCATTGGGTCGGTTAGTCCAGACAAGCGAACCTGTCGAGATCATCGCAACATGTCCAAGCTCCTCCTGAACCTGCGCAACGTGCCCGATGATGAGGCCGATGACGTGCGCGCGATGCTCGAAGCGCACCACATCGTGTTTTACGAAACGACGCCGAGCATGTGGGGTGTTTCGACAGGCGGCATCTGGGTCACGGAGGACACCGCCATCGTGGAGGCCAAGCGATTGATGGCGGACTACCAGCAACAGCGTGCTGTCCGCGTCCGTGCCGAATACGCAGCGTCCAAGCGGGAAGGCAGCGCGGAGACATTCGGAATGGTGTTGCGCGCCCAACCTGGGCGTGTCTTGCTGCTGGTGCTGGCGATCCTGTTCGTGCTTGGCCTGATGGCGCTTCCGGCATTCATGCTGCGCGGGTAGCTTGAACGATGCACCGCACTGCGCGGCAGCCGGTGCGAGACAGGATCCACTGATTGAGGCGACTGAACGCGGCGATTTGTTGCGCCGGCAGCTTGCGTCGTGGGTTAGCGCTGATCCAACTCGTGGTGGATCAACACCACGCATTGCGAGGCGAACAGCATCGTCGATCCCAGCGAGATCTTCTTCGCACCCATGCGCTCCAGGCTGGGCAGGATCTTCTTCGGCATCGGGATATGGTCGGTCAGCAGGAAGCAGGGATTGGCTGCGAATACCTGCTCACGTATCGACGTGCCTTTCCTGTCCATCACGAACAGCTGATGGTTTTCGGCCAGTTCCTGCACCAACCGTTCGAAGCTCAAGGTGCGCACCGTCACGCCCGATTCCACCGGCCGCGATTCCTCCTTGCCCATGCCGCGGGACGCGTCCAGTGCCTTGACGATCTTGCCGAGCAGCGCCTGCTCATGGAAGCCGCCGATGTCATGCATCGCGTTGGCATCGAAACGAATGGTCCTGGAGAAATCCAGGGTGCTTTCCAGCACCAGATGGACCATGACATCCGCACGATGTGACTGGGCCACGAAGATCGCGTTCATCAGGGTGTGCGCCAGGATCTCGGCATGCGCCTCCTGGCCAACGCAGGCCAGCAGCTTCTGGCTGTCCGTGGGCGCCGCCCGCGCTCTCAGTACGAAGGTTCGCATCAGTCCCCTGGTCGATTCGTCGTCTCGCGGGCCGGATGGCGCGCATTCTTCAATAGCCAATTGACCGATCAAAGCAGGCTGCTGGAATCAGGCGCGCCGGACGCGTCCTGGCTGGTTTTTCGCGCGCACATAGCGGGTGCGCAGCACGATGTCCCATAGTGGCGTGGTCACGCCGAAGTTGGCATCCGGATGGTGATGGTGGATGTGATGGATGGCTGCCCAGCGGCGGCCCAAGGGACGGCGGAACCGCCTGACGTGGATGACGGCGTGGCTCAGTCCATAAACCGCATACCCGCAGGCCAAGCCGCCAGCCAACAGCAGGGCATCGCCCATGGGCAATAGCAGCGCGAATACGCTGACCAGCACCAGCAGCATCATGGGTGGCAGGAAAAACGGCATTGAATCATTGCCGGACGGGTTTTCATGGTGTTTGCGATGGCCCGGCGCCAACAATGGAAACGAGCCGTGCATCAGCCAGCGATGGAATCCGTACTCGACCCAGCTGAACACCAGCAAGCCCGCAACGAACGCCAGCAAGCCGATGCCGGGATGCGCGCCGCTGCGTGTGACACCGGCCGCGACCAAGGCCGCGCCCACCAGTACATCGGTGACCAGGCTGCCCACGTGGTTTGCGCGGGTCTCCGACATTCGCACGATGGGCGCGACTGCCCGCTCGAATGATCGACGGATGGGTTCACGCACGCTGCGCATTTCCGACGCTCCTGTAGTGGTAATCGGTCTGGTGGGCTTTGCCGACCGGACAATTGTGCGGCAATCGCGTTGTGACCGCTCGCTCGGGGTGTTGGTTCCGTGTCCCGGTGACTCACTTCACTTCCGTGCGGAGCCTGTCGGGATCGATCTCGCAGGCGACTTGGTAGTCGGGCATGTTCACCTTCAAGCGTGCGTCAAACGGATAGAGCAATGACTCACTGCTCCACGCGTCACTGGCGGGCTGGTCGATCTGCGCGATGGATGGATCAATCAAGCAATCACCGCGGTTGTCTTTCAGCGGGCATGTGCCGAGCGCCGGATTCCCACACTAAAGACCATCAGCACCCAGCAGCGCGTCCTGGCGGTAATCCCAGGCGCCAATGCTGCTCATATAACGCCAAAGTCGATGTCCATCATCGCCAAGCAGCTTGGCGTCGAAGCGCAGGACGCTCGCTTGCATATGCTGGGCGATGGGAGCCAGGCGATCTGCATGCTCGTGGGTTGGGTCCGTCAGCTTCAACGGGAGCTGGTAGCACTCATGCTCCGCGTTGTGGTTCGGACTGAACGCTTAGGGCTCGAGCGACGAGGTGAGCGTCGCCAATTCGCCAGGTATCGGCACTGCCATCCCCAATGGGAAGGCGGCCCCGCCGGAGCTTGTGCGACCGAACGCAGCGCAACACCAGAACCTCGATCTCTGCGCTCATCGCATCGACGACGCTCGCGAAGCCAGTGACACTTCTGATCTCTGCCATGGCACTTTCAGCGTGAAACGGCAGAAAAAGGGGCCACGCTGGGTGTCAGTTCGAATACATCCAGTGAACGTGGGATCGATCCGGGACCCAGCACTGACCCTCGCTGCGATTGTTTCGCTTGGCTTTCTTGCGATGCTGCGGGCTTCAGAGATTCGTTGCCGGTCCATTGACCCCCGCGTAGCCACTGCCGCAACCCGTCGTGCATGGCGTGGTGAGCATGTTGCGCACGATCACGCCGGTATTGGCCAGCGAGCGGAAATGGCCAACGCCTTGGGAGGTGTCGCCGCCACCGGCGTTGTAGGGCATGCCGTCTGCCCAGTCCCAGTCGTAGCTGTAGGCGCTGCTGCCCACGCCGACGCCTACCTGTGCAATGACATTGCTGCGCGAATTGAACAGCGCGCCGCTGGTGCAGGTGCCGGCGTAGTTGGTGGTAAAGCAATGCACCTGGTCTTGCAGGCCGGCGGTGATCGTGTAGAAGCGGATTGCGGTCCAACTGGCAGGCAGTGTGCGCATCGAACCAGAGCCACTCCCGGTCCAGCGGTTATAACCGTAGTACGTATAGCCGCTGCTCGGGTACAGGCCAAAGGTGTAGTAGTTGTAAGGGTAGGTGTAAGCCTCGGCATTGCAGGTGGGCGCCAGGCTGTTCTGGTAACCGCTGTACAAACATGTCTGCAGGCCGCGGATGCCGCCGGCGATATTGACGAAGCGGCGCACGCTGCCCTGGTAACTCTTGTACTTGATCATCGCCAGGGCCATCGAGCTGCCAAGCGAATGCGCCACGATGTCCACTTGCGACTTGCCGGTGTAGGCCTTGACCTTGTCGATGAAGGTCTTGAGCATGTCGTAGGTGTAGGGCTCGTGGTAGTTGATCTGCGGATTTGCGCGTTCGTCGGCGGAAAGATACGTGACGCCGAACAGCTCGCAATCGTTATAGCCGGCGGCCTTGAGTTCTGCGTACTGCGAGCGCGCTGGCGTGGCGTAACCGGACACAGTACCGGCAGGCATGTCGAAGCTGATCGCGCTGTCGCCGTTGCCATGGATGAAGATCACCGGGGTCTTGGTTGCGGCGCAGGTGCCGCCGCCGAAACCTCCATATCCAACGCCGGGATTGAACCCGCCGGCATATTGGTTCTGGGTGCCTTGGCAGGTGTAGCCATTGTCGACCCCGCATTCGAGCGCGGAGGCGCTGCCGGTCCAGCACGCCGCCAGGGTGAGGCAGGCCATGGCGATGTGGCGGATCTTGCGTTGCAAGCGGCGATGGCGGGAATCGACGAACGAATCGTGGGTCATGGCATGCCCTCCCAGGCGCGATGTGAATCGCAGCCGATGCTCCGCTTACTGAGTTGGCGCAACTACTGTACGAATGGGCAGCTCGATGCTGCGTTGCAACGCAACTTGAGGTGCAAGCGAGGGCAATCGCATGCGGACCGGTCAATGGGCGATTGGTGCATCGTCGACGCATGGCCGAAAAACCACTTCCATCTGCGCAGCGCGTTCAAGCGCCCAATTTTTCTGCCGATGAAAAAGCGCCGGCGGCAAGAACTGCCTTGGCGACACAGTTGCAGATGCAACAAGAATTGGCGAGATCAGAAATGAAAAAGGAACGCAGGCGGCCATGCCTGCGTTCCTTTTTTTTAAGTCACACCTGTGCGTTACGAGGCGTCTGGTTGTTTGAGCACGCTCAATAGCGTCTTGGCAGCTGCTTCCGACGATGCCGGGTTCTGTCCTGTCACCAGGTTGCCATCGGTGACCACGTACGATGCCCAGTCAGCCATCTTGCTGTAGCCACCGCCGTTGGCGGCGAGCATGTCCTCGACGAGGAACGGCACGATATCGGTGAGTCCCGCGGCAGCTTCTTCGCTGTTGCTGAAACCGGTGACCTGCTTGCCTTGGACAAGTGGCGCTCCGCTTGGTGTGCGTGTCTTGCTCAACACCCCCGGGGCATGGCACACAAACGCGATCGGCTTGCCTGCTGCGTAGTTAGACTCAATCAGCGCAATGGAATCCTCGTCATTCGCAAGGTCCCAGAGTGGCCCGTGTCCGCCCGGATAGAACACGGCATCGAAATCATCGTTCGCGACTTCGGAGAGAACCCTGGTTGAGGCAAGCGCAGCGGTCGTCTCGGCGTCCGCTCGAAAGCGGCGTGTGGCATCGGTCTGTGCGTCGGGTTCGTCGCTCTTCGGATCAAGCGGCGGCTGGCCACCTTTTGGAGAAGCCAGCGTGATGCGAGCTCCGGCATCCTTGAACACGTAGTAGGG
>JBKJOY010000253.1:0-2963 GCA_046595415.1 Thermomonas sp. | reverse complement strand
AGTCGCTACCAGCGGCAAACGGCTCGGTGCTGGCCACGACATGCCCCTGTGCATCGATGACCGCCGCCACCGCCAGGTCCATCTGGTCGCGCCGATCCTGCAGCAAGTCGACCAGCGATGCGGTGTCAAACACCACCCCAGGCAACGAGCCGCCGAGTGCTTGCGCCACGTAGCCGGTGACGCCTTGGTTACCGACGATTTGCTGGCCTCGCGATTCCAAACCCTGTCGGCCAATTTCGGCGACCAAGCCTTGCACTTGCTGCATTTGTTCAAGGCGCTCATTGGCAACTGCGGTTGTCAGCCGGCTGTCCTGCCAGCGAAACAAGCCAATCAACACAACCAGCAACGCGGAAAACACGACCAGCGCACTGATCTGATACTGCTTCAACGTCATCTCACTCCCCCTGTATTCCAATCGGCATCCATTGCGGCATGCGACCCTGCGAGCCGCTCAAGCCGCATGCGCATCAACGCATCTGTGGCGACTTGCTGGCGATCAGCGTCTGCGTCGCACCGCCGTTCAATGGTGCGGTGGCCTGCACGGATTTAGCGACTGCACGCGGATGAAAGAACACCAACGTGCCCGGACCCGGCGGCACGTCCTTGATCAGGTAACGGCCATCCTTGCCGGGACGCGCGTAATACGGCGTGGCAAGCACGACGACATTTGCGCGCATGGTGTGGTGCACCGTGCAGTTGACGATGGCCAGGCCTGCCGCGTTGAAGGTGTACTCGGGACTCTTGCCAGGACCGTAATAGCCGAGGTCGAAACTGTTCCCGGGCGAACGCGAATACACGTTGTGAATGATCGTGTCGACGTTCGGAAACGCCACGGTGCTGCCCTGCGGGACTACCAGCGTTTCCGGGATGAAGCCCTTGGAACGCGTGTTGATCTTGAAATGACCCGGCTTCGGCCTCGGGCTGCCCGACTTGGGCAGGAAATAGACCAGGCCTTCGCTGACCTCACCTGCGCTCACGGACTGGCCTGCGCCTGCTGCCAGTTTCAGGGTGCCGGTGATGGTGCCGGCACCGGCAACCACCGCGACGGGAGCTTCAGCCGCGATCGGGGCCGGCTTCGCCATGACCACGGTTTTTTCGACGACTGCCGGCTTTGTCGCGGGTTTGGTAGCCATCACGGCTGGCTTCTGTGGCGCTGGCTTGATTGGCGCGGGCTTGGCGACCGGCATCGGCGCCATCGGCTCCGGCACCTGCGTCATTGGCATGGGTTCGGCCATCGGCGCTGCCTCAGCCATTGGCGCCATGGCTGGCGCTGGCATCTGGCTAGCCATGCCTGAGGTGTCGGTGGCGGGCGCGTTGCCCGACTCACGGGTGGGCGTGGAACCACAGCCCGCGACGATGAGCACAATGGCGGCGACCGCCGCACCACGAATGATTTGCATGAAATTCCCCCTGGAAAGTTGCTACGACTGCGCTTGAAACACTGGTGAAAGCATGAAGCTGCCCCACTTGTGGAAATCGATACGCAAAAAAGCGCGCTTCGGATACACCCCGACGTAAAATTTGCGAAACAGACGGCCAGGCGCCCAGACGCCCAGACGCCGCCGTATGGTTTCAGACCATTGCGACGAAGTGAGCTTTCCCGCGCCGACCCGCGTAAAATTCCCGCCGCGATAAGCAACTCACATCAAACCGTCGCTCGACGCAGGCATCACCAATCGTTCCAGCGACTCAACACACACTGGCAGACGCCGCGATGCGGATTTCGTCCAGACTGGGAGTACCCGATGATTTTTGAAACCCTCGACACCACCGGCCATGAGCAGGTCGTGTTCTGCCACAACAAGGACGCGGGCCTGAAGGCCATCATCGCGATCCATAACACCGTGCTCGGCCCGGCACTCGGCGGCACCCGCATGTGGCCCTACCAGAGCGAAGCCGAAGCGTTGAACGACGTGCTGCGCCTGAGCCGCGGCATGACCTACAAGAACGCGGTGGCCGGGTTGAACCTGGGCGGCGGCAAGGCGGTGATCATCGGCGACCCGGCTGCCGACAAATCCGAGGCGCTGTTCCGGGCGTTCGGCCAGTTCGTGGAGTCCCTTGGCGGGCGCTACATCACCGCAGAGGACGTCGGCATTGATGTCAACGACATGGAATTCGTGTATCGCGAAACCCAGTACGTGACCGGCGTGCACCAGGTGCACGGCGGTTCTGGCGACCCCTCTCCGTTCACCGCCTACGGCACCATGCAGGGCCTGATGGCGACGCTCAACAAGAAGTACGGCGACGAGGAGATCGGCAAGTATTCGTATGCCGTGCAGGGTCTGGGCCATGTCGGCATGGAGTTCGTGAAGCTGCTGCGCGAACGCGGCGCGAAGATCTTCGTGACCGACATCAACAAGGGCCTGATCGAAAAGGCCGTCAACGAGTACGGCGCCGAACCTGTGGGCCTGGACGAGATCTACGACGTGCCGGCCGATGTGTATTCGCCGTGCGCACTCGGTGGCACCATCAACGAAGCCACCCTGCCCCGGATCAAGGCCAAGGTCATCTGCGGCGCGGCCAACAACCAGCTGGCCAACAACGCGATCGGCGATGAAGTGGCCAAGCGCGGCATCGTGTATGCGCCGGACTATGCGGTGAACGCGGGCGGCGTGATGAATGTGTCGCTGGAAATCGACGGCTACAACCGCGAACGCGCCATGCGCATGATGCGCACGATCTATCACAACCTGGCGCGCATCTACGAGATCTCCGACCGCGACGGCATCCCGACCTACAAGGCCGCCGATCGTCTCGCCGAAGAACGCATCGAGAAGATCGGCAAATTGAAGCTGCCACTGGGTCGCGCGCAGCCGCGCTTCCAGGGCCGCATCCGCGGGCATTGATCCAAGGCTTCGCCTTGAATCAATCCCAAAGTTTGCGGAGCGAACTTCGGGCCCCTCTGATCGCTTCCAAATCCCCTCCGCTGTCGCGGCGCCCCCTTTACTAAAGGGGGCTGCTGC
>JBKJOY010000203.1:0-3520 GCA_046595415.1 Thermomonas sp. | reverse complement strand
ACAGGGGCCTGGTGGGCAGCGCACTGGTTAGGCGATTGGAACGCGAGCCCGATACGCGGCTGACGTTGCGCGACCGTTCTCAGCTTGACCTGTGCAACCAGTCCCAGGTCGATGCCTTTTTCCGTGAGGAGCGACCGCAACAGGTTTACCTGGCTGCAGCCAAGGTTGGTGGCATCCACGCCAACAGCGTGTATCCGGCTGAATTCCTCCGCGACAACCTGTTGATCCAGACCAATGTGATCCATGCCGCGTGGGAACATGGGGTGCGCAAGCTGTGCTTCCTGGGCTCGTCCTGCATCTACCCAAAACTCGCACCGCAGCCGATGTCGGAAGACGCGTTGCTCACCGGCCCGCTGGAACCCACCAACGAGTGGTACGCAGTGGCCAAGATCGCCGGTATCAAAATGTGCCAAGCGTATCGACAACAATATGGCTTCGATGCGATCTCGCTGATGCCGACCAATCTGTACGGCCCGGGCGATAACTTCGACCTGCAGAACTCGCACGTATTGCCTGCACTGATCCGGCGCTTCCATGAAGCACGCCTGGCGGTTGCCCCCGAAGTCGTGATCTGGGGCACCGGCACGCCAAAGCGCGAATTCCTGCATGTCGACGATCTTGCGGATGCCGCCGTGACCTTGATGCGCGATTACAGCGGCGAACAGATCGTCAACGTCGGGGTGGGCGAGGACCTGTCGATTCTGGAGCTCGCGCACATGGTCGCGCGTGTGGTGGGCTACGAAGGGAACATCTCGACGGATCCTTCCAAGCCGGATGGCACGCCGCGCAAGTTGCTGGATGTTTCGCGGATCCATGCGATGGGATGGAAAGCAGCGATCCCGCTTGAGCACGGCATCGCCGAAACCTACCAGTGGTACGTGGCGAATGCCGATGGGCAGCTTCGGGACTGACACGGCACCGGCGTGCGTATCTTTTTTTTCAATCGCTATGTGTACCCGGATTTTTCGGCCACCAGCCAGTTGCTGACCGACCTGGCCGAGAATCTGGCGGGCGATGGATGCGACGTCGTCCTGGTGGGCTCGTCGCAGGGATACGATGCCGCGAACGCGGCGCTTCCCGCGCACGAGCACGTCCACGGCTTCGAGGTGATGCGGGTGGGTGGAACGCGGTTCGGCAGGCATTCCCTGCTCGGTCGCTCGCTCGATTACCTGAGCTATCTGCTGGCGGCCACACTGCTGCTGCGCCGGCAAGTCCGAAAGGACGATGTCGTGGTGCTGATGACCGATCCACCGATGCTGGGTGCCTTGCTGGGGCCACTGGCGCGCAGGCGCGGTGCACGGGTGGTCAACTGGTTGCAGGATCTGTTCCCGGAAGTCGCGGAAGTCCTGCTCGGTGCTCCCATGCGATGGATGGGTTCGCCGCTGCGCAACTTGCGCAACCGCAGCCTGCGCATGGCCAGTCGCAATGTGGTGATTTCCGGTGCGATGGCAGCGCGGGTCGCTGGAGCAGGCGTGGCTGCGCAGCGCATCGAGTTGATTGAAAATTGGACTGATGACCAGCGTGTGCTGCCGGTAGCCCCACAGCTCAATCCGCTTCGAAGCGAGTGGGGGCTGCAGGGCAAGTTCGTGATCGGCTACTCCGGCAATCTTGGACGCGCGCATGATTGGCAGACCATGCTTGATGTCGCTGACCGCCTGCGCGAACGCAACGAAATTCATTTCGTACTCATTGGTGGTGGCAAGGGGGCGCAGGCATTCGTGAACGCAGCTGAAAAACGCGGCCTCGGCAACATGTCCATGCGGCCGTACCAATCGCGCGAACACCTCGCCAACAGCCTGTCCGCGCCCGACCTGCATTGGTTCAGCCTGCATCCCGGACTGGAAGGCTGCATCCTGCCCAGCAAGTTGTATGGCATCCAGGCGGTCGGTCGTCCTGCACTGTTCATCGGTGCGACGGACGGCGAGCTTGCAAACTTACTGCGCGACACCGGGACGGGATTTGCGGTGGCGCCGGGAGCTGCAAGTGACGCGTGTGCTTTCATCGAACGGCTGATCGGCGATCCGGCATTCGCGATCGCCATGGGCCAGCGGGCAAGACAGCATCTCGAGGCGAACGGCACGCGCCACGCCGCACTGAATCGCTGGCAGGCGCTCCTCGCCGCCACAAGCAGTCAAGGACATCACTGACATGGCAAACGCCACCATCCTGGTCACGGGCAGCGCCGGCTTCATCGGATCGCACGTGGCGCAGAAGCTGCTCGATCGCGGTGACCGGGTCATCGGTGTCGACAATCTGAATGACTACTACGATGTCACGTTGAAACAGGCGCGCCTTGATCGCCTGCAGGTCTATCCCGGATACACGCATGCAAAGGTCGACCTGGCGGATCGCGCCGCGATGGAAACAGTGTTCGCGGCACACACGCCGCAGGGTGTGGTCAATCTCGCTGCGCAGGCCGGGGTGCGCTACGCCGCGGAGAATCCGCATCTGTATGTCGACAGCAATGTCACCGGCTTCCTGCACGTGCTGGAAGGCTGCCGCCAGCATCGCGTGGAGCATCTCGTGTTCGCATCAACCAGCTCCGTGTATGGCGCCAGCACCTCGATGCCGTTTTCCGAGCACCAGTGCACCGACCATCCGCTCTCGTTGTATGCGGCAACCAAGAAAGCCAATGAAGCCATGGCCCACAGCTATGCGCACCTGTACGGAGTGCCATGCACCGGCCTGCGTTTTTTCACCGTGTACGGTCCTTGGGGACGGCCCGACATGGCCCTGTTCCTGTTCGCCCGCGCGATCCTCGCCGGCGAGCCGATCAAGGTCTTCAACCATGGTCGCCACAAGCGCAGCTTCACCTATATCGATGACATCGTCGAAGGCGTGGTGCGCACGCTGGATCGACCGGCTGCAAAGGATGGCAATTGGGACAGCGACAAGCCCGATCCGGCCAGCAGCGGCGTGGCGCCTTATCGCCTCTACAACATCGGCAACGAGCAGCCAGTGGAACTGATGCGCTACATCGAAGTACTCGAGCAATGCCTGGGACGCAAGGCAAGTATGGAAATGCTGCCGCTGCAGGCCGGTGACGTGCCCGATACCGAAGCGGATGTGTCGGAGCTGGTGGCCAATATCGATTACCGCCCGGTCGTGCCGGTCGAGGAAGGCGTTGCGCGCTTCGTTGCATGGTACCGCGAGTACTACAAGGTTTAGCCTGATGCCGCGTGCGCTCGAGTACCCTGTCTTTTCGCCATGCGGCGTGCATGCATGATTCCTGTGATCCTTTCCGGCGGCTCGGGCACGCGCCTGTGGCAGCTGTCGCGTGAGGCTCATCCCAAGCAGTTCCTGCCGCTTGCGGGCGAACACTTGGCTCGCCGCCAGCACGCATGCGACTGAAGGCCAACTGGTGACATTCGGGATCGTGCCGGCGGGACCGGAAACAGGCTACGGCTACATCAGGGCAGAGGCCGGCGAGGGGATGCGGACTGTTGCGAAGTTCGTCGAGAAGCCGGATGCAGTGCCCGCCTCCGGCTATGTGTCGAGTGGCGACTTCTTCTTGAACAGC
>JBKJOY010000195.1:0-3550 GCA_046595415.1 Thermomonas sp. | reverse complement strand
ACCACGCGCTGGCGCAGGCAGGCGTCGGTGTCCAGGTCGTTCGGACCATAGGCGCCTGCGGTGGTGGGCATGTCGGTCATCGGGGCGGTGCTTGCCCCCGGATCCATCATTGGCGGGGCTTCTTCCTTGACGGTCTTCTTGCAACCGGCCAGGACGGCGACGGACAGGAGGGACATCATCACTATGCGGGTGCTTGTCTTCATCGTGGTTTCCTTGATGGGTGGATCGGGGATCGGGGACACAACAGGAAAAGCTTAACTCCTGCCAGTTTCAGCGTGGAGTCCGGTAGGGAGACCACGCCGGCTCGCGCACGTCACCATCGGCCAGGACCAGGCGCTGCCGCACCCGCGCGTCTGCAGACACGGCGTACAGGACGCCGCGGCGTCCTTCGCGTGCGGCGTACAGCACCATGCTCGCGTTCGGCGCGAAACTCGGCGATTCGTCCAGCGAGCCGGGCGACAGCATGCTCCAGCGCGGAGAACCCAGGCTGCTGTCCATCATCGCGATGCGGTAATTGTTGCCGCTGCCTTGGGCCACGGCGATCTTCTTGCCGTCGTACGAAACCGCCGCAGTGGCGTTGTAATTGCCCTGGAAGGTGACCCGCGTCGCGCTGCCACCGCCGGCGCCGACCCGGTAGATCTGCGGGCGGCCACCTCGGTCGGAGGTGAAATACAGGCTGCCGCCGTCCGGGCTCCAGGTCGGCTCGGTATCGATGCCGAAATGGGTGGTGACTTGGGTCAGTTGCTTGCTGGCCAGGTTCATCACGTAGATATCCGGGTTGCCACCTTTGGACAGGGTCAACGCAAGCCGATTGCCGTCCGGTGAATAGCTCGGCGCACCATTGATGCCGCGGAAGCTGGCAATCTTTTCACGCGAGCCACTGGCGATATCCTGGACATAGACTGCGGAATTGCCGGTTTCGAAGCTCACGTACGCCAGGCTGCGGCCATCCGGGCTCCACGATGGCGACATCAGTGGCTCACTGGAATTGACCACCGTGCGCGGGCCCCAGCCATCGGCATCGGCCACCATCAATGCATATTTCGAATTGCGGCCAAGCCCGCTGGCGGTGACGTAGGCGATCCGGGTCCAGAACGCGCCGGGCGTGCCGAGGATCTTCTGGTACACCGCGTCGGCGATCTGATGGGCGACGTCACGCATCGCGCCGGCCGGCGCGGTCAGCGCGAAGCCGAGCAGGCGTTGCTGCTTGGCCACATCGAACAGTTCGTATTCCACGCGATAGCCGTCGCCATCGGCCGAGCTGCGCCCGATCAGCAGGAAGTCCTGCTTGAGCATGCGCCATGTCGGGTAAGCCACTTCGCTGCCCTGGGTGGGTCGCTCCGGCAGACCGAGTTCAGGCAAGGTGCGGAACTGGCCTGATCGGGCCAGGTCGGCGCGGATGATGTCATCGACATCGGTCGCCCCGGTTTCACCGGCAAACGGCACCACGGTGATCGGCAGTGCAGCGGCATTGCCGCCGACGATGTCGATCTCCAACCCCTTCGACTGCGCCATGGCGCCCAAGGGCGCCAGCAAGCAAAGCAGTGCTGCGGCGGAGTAAATCATCTTGCGTGCGGCGGGCTGGGTCATGTGGGCTCGGTGCAGTCAGCTAGGTGGACAGGGTCGCCCATCCGGTGGGCGGGTGGATGAACACGAGCGGACTATGCAGGCAACTTGCTCGAACAACGCGTTCCCGCACGATTGTCACTGGTCTTCGGCACGGAACGTGAATACCGGATCGCGGGAGAACACATCTTCATAGCCCGCATAGGGCAGCGGCGAGGCCTTCAGTACAGCGGCTTCGACCGAACGGCGCCCAAGTTCGTCGTAAGGACAATTCGGCGAAATTTGCACGCTGACCACCTCACCGCCGGGAATCTGGCGGATCAACACCTGGCATTGCTGGCCGATGTGGACCGATTCCGGTCGAATCCACTGCCGCAGGATCGCCGCCTGGAGCGCCGCGACGTAGCTGGCGTTATGCAGCGTGCGGCTGTTCGGGTCACCCGGAGGCGGCGCCCTGCTCTGCACTTGCTGGGCCTTGGCGTCAGCCATTTGCTGGGCGCGCTGTTCGGCCATGCTGAGCTCGCGGGACGCCTGTTCGCGCTGCTTGCGGATCTCGGCCAGCACCTTTTGCCGCTGGGCATCGAGGTCGACCTGCTGTTGACGCTGCTTGGCGTCCTGCTCACGCTGCACCACCGCAGGATCTAGCGAGACCACATCACGCTGCACTTCTTGCTGATCGATCCTGTCTGGCTCAGTGACCGGGGGAGGCGGCAGGTCATCCGTAACTGACTGGGGCAGCGGATCGGGCAAGGAATCCGGCTCAGGAGGTAGGGGTGTTGGCTCGACGACCGGTTTGGGCAGTTCCGCGGGGTCCCGCTTCAAGGCGCGCTGCATCGAAGCGCTGAGCGCCGACGGGTCGATCAAGTCAGCCTCGATCACGTCGCCCTGGGTGGGTTCGACCACATTGCTGCGGGTCCAATGCAAGCCGGCAAACATCAGCGCGAACAACAGCACATGCAGGCCAGTGGCCTGCAGCAATGCATTGCGGGTATCGGCACGCGTTTCCTTCATGCAGGCGACCTGATGCGTTGGCCTGCCTGCGTCTTCATGACCCCCATGTCACTTGCGCTTGGCGTTCGGGGTCTGGGCCGGATCGCCCATCAAGCCAGCGCGGCTGACCTTGGCCTTGGTCTGCAACAGGGACAACACCTCGTAGACGGCTTGGTAATTCACGGTCCGGTCGCCCGCCACGTAGACGGGCGTTTTCGGGTCCACATCCATGAACGCCCCGACCTTGGCCACCAGTTCGTCCCTGCTCACCACCTGCGGGCGGTCCAACCCGTCGTAGGTCAGCGACAAGTGGCCATCACTGGCGACCTGGACCACGATGGGCTTTTGCTTGCTCTGTTCCAGCGGCTTGGCATCGGACTGCGGCAGGTTCACATCCACGCCCACGTTCAACAGCGGGGCGGTGACCATGAAGATGATCAGCAAGACCAGCATCACGTCGATGTAAGGCACGACGTTGATGTCGGCCTTGAGCTTCTTCCTGCGGTGGCGGCGGCTGCCGCTGTTGAGTGCCATGGCGTCCTCAATCGACCCCGTGGGCCTGGCGTTGCAGGATCGAAGAGAACTCCTCGCTGAAGGTTTCGTAGCGCACGGCCATGCGCTCGGCGCGGGTGGCGAAGCGGTTGTAGGCCCACACTGCCGGGATTGCGGCGAACAGGCCCATCGCCGTCGCAATCAGCGCCTCGGAAATGCCTGGAGCGACCGTGGCGATCGTCGCTTCCTTGACGTTGGCCAGCCCCTGGAACGAAATCATGATGCCCCAGACGGTGCCGAACAGACCCACGTATGGGCTGATGGAACCTACGCTGGCGAGGAATTCGAGGTTGTGCTCCAGCCCGTCAAGCTCACGCGCGGTGGATGCACGCATCGCCCGCTGCGCGCCTTCCAGTTGCATGCGCGTATCTCCGCCGACGCGTTGGCGGGTTCGGTTGAACTCTCGCATGCCGCCTTCGAAAATCGCCTCCAGGCCTTCCAC
>JBKJOY010000091.1:0-6120 GCA_046595415.1 Thermomonas sp. | reverse complement strand
GATCTGGTAGCCATACATCGGCTCACTATCGGCGGCGACTACTGCCAGCAGGGCCAGCGATACGGTCCCAGCGCTGAGTTCCTTGTGGAATTTGCGAAGCAGGACGTCGTCCATCGGGCGGCTCCAATCAAGTGTGTGCCACTAATCTTGAGTGGATACTACTGTTGATTTCGATATAGTGAATATGCCAGTAGTCATGGCAACGGTATGCAGTGGACGCTGCGGCTATGCTCGGCATTCGCTTGCAGATGATGGCTCGCCATGGATATGCCCAAGCCCGGCCCGGAACACGAACGGCTGTTGCGCTTCGCCGGAGATTGGCGCGGTGATGAGGTGCTGGCACCTTCGCCATGGGGCGCCGGGGGTCGTGCAGTCGGCAACACCACCATGCGCGTTTCGCTGGACGGCATGGTGCTACTGCAGGATTACCAGGAAACCAAGGACGGTGCCGTCGTCTTCCATGGCCACGGCATTTTCATGCTCGACCCCGCCGGCACCGACGTGCTTTGGTGGTGGTTCGACTCGATGGGTTTCCCACCCGAGGGTCCAGCGCGTGGCCGTTGGGCTGGCGATGTGTTGCTGTTCGAGAAAGCCACGCCGATGGGTGAGGGGCGCTATCGCTATGAATTCCTGGGCGACCGCTACACGTTCGCGATGTCGAATCGCTTTCCCGGGCAACCTGATTTCACCGAGATGATGCGCGGCGACTACGTTCGCGAAGCCTGATCCAACCTGGTCCACGAAGGAGATTCCTGCATGCGATCCACCCTGCTGTGCTGCGCCCTGCTCGCCGCCCTGTTGCCCGCTGTTGCAATCGCGCAGGAGGCGGCTGCCAAGCCAAAGCCGCGTTCGTCCAAGGAGATCATCGATGCCGCGCCGGCATCGGCATGGCGCACGCTCGATCCCGCCAATACCCTGTACATGGAACTGGAAGGCGGCCGGGTCATCATCGAACTGGCAGCGGGCTTTGCGCCCGAACATGTCGCCAACATCAAGACGATGGCGAAGGGTGGCTTCTGGGACGGCTTGTCGATCTACCGGTCACAGGACAATTTCGTGGTCCAGTTCGGCGATGCCGATGCGGATGAGAAGTCGAAGGCCAAGCCTTTCCCGGAGGCGACCAAGCCACACTTGCCCGCCGAGTTCACACGTTCCTACAAGAACGTGCACTTTGACCGCCTGCCCGATGTCGACGGCTGGGCGCCGCAGGTCGGCTTCATCGACGGCTTCCCGAGTGCACGCGACCCGAAGACCGGCAAGGCATGGCTGACCCATTGCTACGGCATGCTGGGCGCTGGCCGCGGCAACGAACCCGACAGCAGCATCGGTGCCGAACTCTACGTGGTGATCGGACAGGCGCCACGGGCACTGGATCGCCAGCTAAGCGCCGTCGGCCGCGTGGTCAAAGGCATGGATTTGCTCAGCACACTCCCGCGCGGACCCGAGCCGATGGGCTTCTACGACAAGCCAGAGCAGCGCACCACGATCAGGGCGATCCACCTGGCCAGCGAAGTTCCCGAAGCCGACCGCACCCCACTGCAACTGCTGCGCACCGACAGCCCGGCCTTCATCGACGCCACCGAAGCACGCCGCAACCGCGTCGACGATTTCTACAAGATCCCGTCTGGCCACATCGACCTGTGCAACGTACCGCTGCCGGTGCGTGCGACGCCGACACCGTAGGTACCAGCTGGTACAGGAAGGCCGCCTTTCGGCGGCCTTCCTGGTTGCGACCTGCGCGGACTGAAGGCGTTCAGAACTCCTTGCTGAAACGGACGCCCAACGTGCGGGGCTGGGCGAACACGGTGTAGGACTCCGCACCACAGGTCAGCGCGGCGCATTCCGAGAAACGAGCCAATTCAGCACGGGTGTCGAACGCGTTCTTGAGGAACACATCGACCGACCAACTGTTCTTGCGCCAGCCGACCGAGAAGTCCGTAAGGGTGTAGGCATCCAGGGTGCCGAACACTTCGCTCTGAGCCTCGCGCAGGTCATTGGTGCGATCGCCCTGGTGCGCCAGCGAGACCTGCCAGAACGCTTCGCCGCCGCGCCAGTCGAAGGAATAGCGTGCATTGACGTTGCCCTTGAACCTCGCGGTGACTGGCAGGCGGGTGCCGGCGAACGCGCGGTCGTAACCGAGGTCATTGAAATCGCCGATCGGCAGGTAGCAGTCGGCTACCGGGGTAACCCCATCAGCTTCCGTCTGGCTGCAGAAATCCTTGGTCAGCTTGGCGTCGTAGAAAGCGAACCCGCCTGTGATCTGCAGGTTGTAGGTGGCGGCCCAGGTCAGGTCCATCTCCACGCCCTCGATCCGCGCCTGCGCCGCGTTGCGGATCTCAGTCAGACCGTTGGCACCGAGATAGGAGAACTGGAAGTCGTTCCAGTCCTCGCGGAACACTGCGCCGTTGAGGATCAGCTTGTTGTCCGCCCAGCTTGTCTTCCAGCCCAACTCGTAGTTGGTCAGGAAGTCGGAGGTGTATGGCGGCAGGGTGCCGCGCCGGTTGATGCCGCCCGGCCGGTAGCCCTGCGACCAGGTCGCGTACAACAACTTGTTTTCGTCAACCTTCCAAGTCAGGTTGACGCGGCCGATACTGTCGCTTTCATGGGTACCCTTGTCCACGTTGGTGCAAGGTGCGCCATGGAATTGTTCGTTGGAGAAGCACTGGGAAACGCCGAGACTGTCGCTCAAGCCGTCGCCGTAACCGAAGAAGCCCTTGAGGCTGTTCCGGTTGCGGAAAAAACGCATGCCGCCGGTCAAGGTGAGCTTGTCGGTGAGGTCGAAGGCAAGTTCACCGAACACCGCCTCATCCCGATCCTTGCGTTGCTGCGCTGTCAGCCAGATCGTATCCGGCCAGCCATTGACCTCGCTCGATTGGCCCAACCCGTCCACCTTGTAACGTTGGAAGATGTCGTGACTCTGCTCCTGCCAGAACAGTCCGGCGACCATGCGCAGGCGCTGGTCCTGCGGTGAGGCGAGGCGCAATTCGTGGCTGGTGCGCTTGTAACCGTCCGTGGCCTGGATGTACTGCGACGGATTGATGTAATTGCCGATGTCATCGTAGAAGCCTGAGCCGGCCAACGTGTCATACCAGAAGCCGTAGTCCGCATAGTCGGCCTCCGAATCCACATCGCGCTTGAGATGGGAAAACACGTAGGTCAAGTCGAAATTGCCGATCTTGCCTTCCACCGTCAGCGCAGCCTGATACCAGCGGTCGTCCGAGGATTCGGGATAGAAATGCTTGACCGCGAGTTCGGCGGTGGACGGGTCATAACCGAAATCCGGATTGCCGACATTGCGGTCGACGCCAGTGCTGCCATGCGCTTTCATCTTTTGCGCGATCAATTGTGGCGTGATCGTCCAGTTGTCATTGATATCGAAGCGCAACGCGCCGCGGATGCCGGTGGTATCGGCATCATTGAAATTCTTCTCGACCCGGTTGGCGTTGTCGATGGTGATCCCCGCTGTCGGGAACGTTCGCGTGCCATGGATGTTGTCGACATAGCCGGCGTCGTGCTTCCGCCACCCGACCAAGCGCACCGCCGTGCCACTGTTGATGGGAATGTTGACGAAACCTTCGAGCACATGGCCCAGTCCGCCGCCATCAATCTTGCTGCCCTCAACCGCGAACCCGGCCGCGTAACCACTGGGATCCGGCTTCTTGGTGATGATGCGCACCGTGCCGGACTGTGAATTGGCGCCATACAGCGTGCCTTGCGGGCCAGCGAGTGCCTCGACGCGCTCGATGTCGTACATGTGGATATCGAGGGCACCGGTAATCGTGGTGATCGGCTGTTCGTCCAGGTACATCGACGCGCTGGGCTGGGAACTGGAGTGGTTGGCATCGCTGCCACTGGCCACGCCGCGCATGTACAACTGCACGAAACCCGGACCGGAGAACACGCCACCGCCCGAGGTCCCGAAGGACAGGCTGGGAACCAACTTGGCGTAGTCGCTGAAGCTGGCGACATCCTGCTGCTCCAGTTGGGTATTGCCCAGCACCTGCAAGCTGATCGGAACCTTCTGCAGGTTCTCCACGCGCTTCTGCGCGGTCACCGTCACCGCATCGAGCGTGCGCGTATCTTTTTCCTTGGTCGCGGCGGCGTCGGTGGATTGCGCCCAGGCCATCGGCGCGAAAGCCATAGATGAACCGGCGACGGCGACGGCGACGGCCAGCGGCAAACGCCGCAGTCCGTGTCGTGCATTCGAGGTTCGCGTGCTGCCTTTTCTTGCGTGCATGAGCTGTTCCCTCCCAGGTTGTTATATATAAAACGCGAAAATCGCCAGATACCGGCTACAGCGGATCGTCCGGTACTGCCGGATAGCTTTCCAACACCGGCCCGAGCGCCAGCTTCAACGGCCACAACCATGTTTCGTAATGCCGCCAGTGATCCAGGCCCTCCCGGTAGATGGGCTGTCGTACCTGCTCGGAACTGGCGGTGCGCACCGGGCGGTCGTTCTCGAAAAAACGCAGGCAACGCGCGTCGAATTCGAGGCCACAGTGTTGGAGCAGGGCGCGCACCTGGTGCTCGGTATCAACCACCAGGTCTTCGTAGATCACGCGATGCACGCGTCCCGGCAACACATGGTCGACATGGGCCATCAGGCCCACGTAGTCGCGGTAGTAACTGCCCATGTCGGCAAGGTCATAGCTGAACGCCTGGCCGCGCGCGAAATGTTGCTTGAAGTTGGAGAAGCAGCACGCCAGAGGATGCCGGCGAACGTCAATAATCTTCGCGTGCGGCAGGATCAGGTGGATCAAGCCCACGTGGGCGAAATTGTTCGGCATCTTGTCGATGAAGAACGGCCGCCCCAGCTTGCGCTGCACCCGCGTGCTCTGCAGGTAACGTTCGCCCAATTCGCGGAACATCGCAGGATCCAGCGAGGCCAGCAGGTCATGGTACGAGGTGGTCTCCGGATCTGGCACCTGCGCGCGCAGGTCACGCACGATGCCGACGATATCCGGCAACTCCATGGTGGCTTCGACCTGCGGGTGGCTGGACAGGATCTGCTCGACCAGGGTCGACCCCGCGCGCGGCATGCCGAGCACGAAGATTGGCGAAGGATCGTCGCTACCGCTGCCACTGCGCTTGGTGAAGAACTCACGCGTGTAAGCCGCCTGCGCGTGCCGGCGGCGCAAGGTGTTCTGGCCGGCGCTGTACGGCAGTTGCCGACGTCGCAGTGCATTGCCTTCGACGTAGCAGGCAAACGATGCCTCGTATTCGCCGATGTCTTCCAACGCCTTGCCCAGCGCGAAGCGCATGTGCAGGCGCTGCTCATCATCAAGGTCGACACGGCTAAGTTGCGTCTGCATCGAGGCGATATCGCGCGCGTCGAAGCGCACGGTCTTGAGGTTCGCCAGGCTCCACCAAGCGCCACCGAAGCCCGCGTTGATCTCGAGCGCACGCCGATAGGCAATGATCGCCCGGTCGGTCTTGCCCTCCGTCTTCAGTGCATGCCCCAGACTCATCCAGACCCGCGGATCCTTGGGCCGGACATCCAGGATCGCTTCGTAGAGCTCGATCGCATCGCGGTAGTGGCCCAGCTTGCCAAGCACCACCGCCTTCAGGTTGAGCAGGTGGCCGTTGTCTGGCTCCTGCTCCAACAACGTCTCGATCTCCACCAGCGCATCTTCGTGCCGGCTGCTTCGATCCAGCAGCAACGCGTAGTTGTGGCGTGCCGCCCGAAACCCCGGCGCCAGCTGCAGGCAACGCTCCAGCAGGACCAGTGCCTGTTGGTTGCGAACTACCCGAGCGGCGAGTTCGGCCAGCATCCGCATGGCTGATACGTCATCGGGCAGGATACGCAAGCGCTCGCGCAGCAAGGTCTCGGCTTCAGGCAGGCGTCCGCCGGACAGCGCTGCGCCCGCCGCCATCAGTTGTGGGTCGTGCCTGCTGTTTTCCGCATGCATCAGGAAGGCATGCGCGGCGCGCGGGTCATTCTCAGCCCGCAGCACGCCTGCCAATCGCAGCCACACCCCCGGCAAAGCGGGCTGCAGCGTCGCAGCCTTCTGCATGGCGACGATGGCCTCCTTGCGCCGCCCCACGGCTGCAAGCGCCAAACCTGCTTCCATCTGCACGGCCGGCGCTTCTGGCTGCTGCAGCGCCAGTGGCTGCAGCTCC
>JBKJOY010000388.1:0-4555 GCA_046595415.1 Thermomonas sp. | reverse complement strand
GATCCGCAACCGCATCGACATGCTCGCCACCGGCATCAAGAGTCCGATCGGGATCAAGGTGCTTGGGCCTGACATCCGCGAGCTGGAACGGTTGGCATCGAAGATCGAAGGCGTGGCCAAAGGGGTCGATGGCGTGACCTCGGCGATCTCTGATCGCGCTGCCGGCGGGCGTTACGTGGACATC
Organism: Thermomonas sp.; assembly: GCA_046595415.1. Classification (GTDB taxonomy): domain Bacteria; phylum Pseudomonadota; class Gammaproteobacteria; order Xanthomonadales; family Xanthomonadaceae; genus Thermomonas. The sequence goes on along the minus strand of JBKJOY010000388.1, from coordinate 4,371 downwards.
CGGATTCGTCGTGATCAAGCGGCGCGTTACGGACTGAGCCAGGCGCGCCTGCAGTCGATAATCGCGATGGCCGTGGGCGGTGCGCCTATTGGCCAGACTGTCGAAGGACTGGAACGCTATCCGATCGTGCTGCGCTATCCGCGTAACCAGCGGGACTCGCTGGCGGCCTTGCGCACCATGCCTATCGTGGCCGACAACGGCAGCCAAGTGACCCTGGAACAGGTTGCCGATATCGGCCTGAGCGGTGGGCCGCCGATGCTCAAGAGCGAAAACGGGCAACTGGCCACCTATGTCTATGTCGATACCAACAGCTCGGACCTGTCCGCTCAAGTCGCCGCATTGCAGCGTGCAATCGCCGAACGGGTCCCGCTGCCCATCGGCTATACATTGGCGTGGTCGGGCCAGTTCGAATATCTGCAGCATGCAATGGAGCGACTGAAACTGGTGGTGCCGGCAACGCTGGCGATTGTTTTCCTCTTGATCTTTTTCGTGTTCGGCCGCTTCGACGACGCCGCGCTGATCATGCTCAGCCTGCCGCTGGCGCTCGTCGGCGGCCTGTGGCTGGTGTGGCTGCTGGGCCACGCGATTTCCATCGCAACGATCATCGGCTTCATCGCCTTGGCCGGTGTGGCCGCGGAGTTCGGCATCATCATGCTGCTGTACCTCCGCCACGCCTGGGAGCACCAGCTCGCGCTGGATCCGCAGGCCGGCGAGGCAGCGCTGGACGTGGCAATCCGCGAAGGTGCGCTGCAACGGGTGCGCCCCAAGGCGATGACCGTGGCGGTAATTCTGGCCGGCCTGCTACCGATCATGCTTGGCGGCGGCGCGGGTTCCGAGGTCATGCAGCGCATCGCCGCACCGATGGTCGGCGGCATGCTGACCGCGCCGTTGCTGTCGATGCTGGTGATCCCGGCGGCCTTCAGATGGTTGCGACGCCGCGAACTGGCGAGGGCGGTTCTGGATCGGTCGAGTGACGTCATGCGGATGGCATAGACCCCTAGCTGGCCATTCGGTGGATGTCCCTTCGCCCGATCCAGTAGAACATGGTTGGCAAAGCCACATCCGATCACAACACTTACGGGGAAACCAATGATTACCTTGAGTGGATCAGTCGGTTTGGGGGCCGCGAATCATCGCAACGATGTCATCGCGATCCAGCGCGCACTCAGCCAGGTGCCGCCTGCGCAGGGGGGGCCGACTCACGCACTTGACGCCGATGGCGTCGCCGGATCCAAGACCAAGTCGGCGATCTTCCACTTCCAACAGCATCATTTCCGCTGGGCTGACGGCCGCGTCAGTGCCCGCGGCCCCACGCTTCGGGCACTCAACCGTGCCGTCGACCCAAACGCCCCGCCAGTGGGCGTCCGTCCGCTATCAAGCGCCGACATGCGAGGGGCGCATGACCTACCCGGGGTGCCGCCTCCGGCGACCCGGCAAGGCGTCATTGCAATGGCCAGGCTCATCTCGGGCGAATGCTGGTTCACTCACGGCACGGGGCGCACGCGGATGGTCCCCGGACATCCGCATCCCTTGGTGGCGGGCGATAACGTGATGACGTCCGACAGCGGTCGCTGCACTCTCAGGTTCATGGATGGCACGGACGCCGAGATTCGTCCCTCGACGCTGGTGATCATCCATGGAGGCAGCTCGGAAAGGGTCCGCGCGGAAGGCAGCCGCGCGGTTGTCCGCCCCGGTGCGCTGATGGGTCGCCTGCGTGAGTTGGCCGGCAGTTAGCAGCGCGTTTAGCCCTGCAGGGATCGGCTGAAGAGGCCCGGGTCAACGCCGGTGATTAGCCTACCTTCGGCAAACGATTCAAGAAAAGAACATCCGTCCCGCAGCTGCGACATATGAAAAGTTCATCGATTCCAACAACGCCAGGTTGGATGCCTATGAACTTGAGCTCAATGGGGTCCACCCGCTCCAATTGACGTTGGCCAAAAGTGCTTCGGGCAAGCCTGGCTTTGTAGGAAGACTGGGACCACGCATTTGGGTGCGTCCTGATGGCAAGGTGCGTGAAGTCCCGAGTAGCTGTGCGAATGAGCCATGCAGCGGGCCTGCACAGTTAGTCGAAGCCGCTTGCCCCTGGCACGCATGTGCATTGCAAAGCAGCTGACGGCGTGGAAGTGATGTCCAAAACGAAACGGCACCCTTGAAGGATGCCGCTCGATGCTTCAACCACTTGGAAGATCAGTTGCCAGCAGTTCCATTGATGTAGTCGCTGGCAAGCGCGTACGCCTGGGCACCGACCTTGCGACCAAGTGCTCGCGACTCCAGGTCGGCCTGGACGAAGTGGATACCGCCATACCGGCGCGAGATTCCAGCCTCGTCGGCAGCGGCCGAGAATGTCGGCCATGACAGGGTCAGATCCTGCGCCGGCACCAGGCCAGGTTCCACGCGCGAGGAGCCTGCCGCGATCAATACGGCACCACCGAATGCATCACTGCCGGTGTAGCGCATCAACACTTCAGCGGCAGCAGCACTGAACGCGCTGTGGCCTGAAATGTATTCAGCGAAGGGCGGTGTGACCACGGTGATTGCTTGATACGGCCGCCAATCTTTTCCATTGATCACGCGCGTGCCCTTGCCCTCGCCGCCCCAAGCGACCACTGGCAGATTCTTGAACAGGTAGTGCACCGCACTGACCGGGCGAATGTAGTCGAATTGACGCTTGTAACCCCATACCGCGATGCTGGCATCGAACACCGCATTGGTCATCGCAAAATTCATCTTGATGTCTTGGGACAGCGAATGATGGTCGCGATCGGAAACGAATTTGCTGAACAGCACCCAGTGTCCTGGCGGCAACTCGGATTTGGGACCATCTGCCCAGTATTCGGCAATGCTCTTGGTGCGGTCGTTCAAGGTGGCGCTGTAGCCCAGGATTTCCAGCGATTGCCTGAGGTACGCCGGGGTGCCGTATTTGGCGGGCTTGCTCACCGGGAATTGGTTGTAACCGCGCAGGGCGAACGACTCGACTTGCCCCCAGAACGGGGCAATGAACTTCTGCATGACGAAGCCGCCATGTCCATCGGAGATCAGCAACGGCTGCCAACGGTTTGCATCGACAATCTGGTCGGGGGAATTGACGGCCACGTAACCGCTGTAATCGGTGTAGGCGCCCGGGTTCAGGTCGCCCAACTGGTTGGAGCCGTCGTGGTGGCGATGCTGCAACAGCGCTGCGGCGGCCATGTTGCCAATGCCGGCCGGCGTGGTGATATCCAGCGTGGTGTCCGTCGGATCGTAGCCCAGCGAGATCATGCGCGCCTCAAAACTTGCTGCCTGGGTGGGAAACAGGTCCAGGAGCGTCCGGTAAGCCGCGTAGCTGACCGCCTTCTTGCGATTGTCATAGGTGCGCTCGGACTCGGGCCTGCGCAGTTCACCTGCCAGTTCGGTGCCATTGGCTCTGGAGTTGTAGGCTGCCCATGCGTCGTACATGGCGGTGTCGGTCATGGAAAGCGCGCGCGCGACCTGAGGCGGGCCCGGATGGGTCACCCGAATGGCTTCCAGTGCGTCGTCGTTCCAGTCTGTCGCCACGGTGCCGGCGTTTGCGGTACCTGTGGCAGCCAAGGCCATGCAGCAGGCGAAAGCCAGTGCGGTGAATCTATTCGGAGCGTACATGCGTGTGTTCCTGAGTGATTGTGGTGTGCGTGACCCGAACATCCGGATCAACGAGCTTTTGGCAACAAGCCCCTGTTCAAGCTGCTTTCCCGAATGACGCGTTACGAACCCGCTTCCGGCCACCGCATTCATCAAAATGATGAAATTGTGAAAATTTCGACGGGTGCTGTCCTCCATGGCATGCGAAAGTCGTACAGCTTCTTTTTCCAGGCACGCCTCTTGCCCGATCGGCGCACAAGCGGGGCGTCATCGCGCAGCGCCATACAATGGGCGTGACATCTTTACTTGACGGCCCATGACCGACGACCTCGTCCGCCCTGCCTTCCACGGCTTCGAACAGATCCCGCTCAGCGAATTCGCCGAGCGCGCGTACCTCGACTATTCGATGTACGTGGTGCTGGACCGCGCTCTGCCCTTCATCGGCGACGGGCTCAAACCCGTACAACGCCGGATTATTTTCGCGATGAGCGAACTGGGGCTGGCCGCTGGTGCCAAGCCGAAGAAATCCGCGCGCACCGTGGGTGATGTGATTGGCAAATACCACCCGCACGGCGACAGCGCCTGCTACGAGGCGCTGGTGTTGATGGCGCAGCCGTTCTCCTATCGCTATCCGACGAGCCGAAGTTGCCCTGGCCCTCGATCAGCGGATAGCGATACGAAAACGGCTGCGCCATCAACACCAGCGCCTCGTAGCACGCGCTGTCACCGTGCGGATGGTATTTGCCGATGACATCGCCCACGGTGCGCGCGGAT
>JBKJOY010000332.1:0-3005 GCA_046595415.1 Thermomonas sp. | reverse complement strand
TGGAACGCCAGCATCGCTTCCACGTGCACGCGCATCGACTGCTTGGCGGCGTCGCGCACGGCGTCGGAATTGGTTTTCTGTTCGGTCATCCAGCGTTCGACGCTCCAGCCGATCGGCAGGTACCCGTGCACCGGATCGTGCGCGCTGGTCTGGTCGGTCACGCAGTCCGGACGCACGCCGCGCCTGACCAGTTCCGGCAGGATGTCGGCAGCGTTACCGAGCAGCGCGATGGATTTCGCTTCGCCGGCCTTCGTGTATTTCTGAATGCGGGCGAGTGCGTCATCAAGGTCGGTTGCCTGCTCATCGACATAGCGCGTCTTCAGGCGGAAATCGATACTGGTCTGGCGGCATTCGATGTTGAGGCTGCTCATGCCGGCCAGCGATGCTGCCAGCGGCTGCGCGCCACCCATGCCGCCGAGGCCAGCGGTGAGCAGCCATTTGCCGGTGAGGTCGCCGCCGTAATGCTGGCGACCCATTTCGACAAAGGTTTCATAGGTGCCCTGCACGATGCCTTGACTGCCGATGTAGATCCAGCTGCCGGCGGTCATCTGCCCGTACATCATCAACCCCTTTTTATCGAGTTCGTTGAAGTGCTCCCAGGTGGCCCAATGCGGCACCAGGTTGGAGTTGGCGATCAGCACGCGCGGCGCATCGGCGTGGCTGGGGAACACGCCGACCGGTTTGCCGGATTGGACCAGCAGGGTTTCATCGTCGTTGAGGTTTTTCAGGGATTCGATGATCGCGTCGTAGCAATCCCAGTCACGCGCGGCGCGGCCGATGCCGCCGTAGACGACGAGCTCCGCCGGGTTCTCGGCGACTTCGGCATCCAGGTTGTTCTGCAGCATCCGGAACGGCGCTTCGGTCAGCCATGATTTGCAGGTCAACGTGCTGCCACGCGGGGCGCGGATGACGCGGGAAGGATCGTTGCGTGATGCAGTCATGACGGCTATCCGAGGATCGAAACCAATCGCGATTATCGCACCGGGTGCCCGCCTCCCCTGACGCTCACCGTATGATTGGGCCATGCGATTGACCAACCTCCTCCTCGCCAGCCTGCTGCTGGCCGCGTGCGCGCATGCGCCACCGCCGACCGCCGAAATGCCTCCGTCGCCTGTAATCGCGGCGCCTGAGGCGGCAACTACAACAGCACCGGCCACCGTGATCCTGGTCTCCGTGGATGGCCTGCGTGCCAGCACCATCGGCACCGGCGTGATGCCGACCGTGGACGCCATCGCCAACACTGGTGTGCGTGCGGCATGGCTCACGCCCAGTTATCCCTCGCAAACCTTTCCCAACCACTACACCCTGGTCACCGGGCTGCGGCCAGACCACCACGGCATCGTCCACAACCACATGCGTGACCCGTTGCTGGGCACGTTCGTGTCCAAGGGCCCAAGTGCGCGGGATGGCCGTTGGTGGGGCGGTGAGCCGATCTGGGTGACCTTGCAGAGGCAAGGTGGAATCTCTGCGACGATGTTCTGGCCCGGATCCGAAGCGGAAATCGCCGGCCAGCGACCGCACTACTACAAGACCTACGACCAGGACATGCCGGCCAACGATCGAGTGGATCAGGTGCTGGCATGGTTGGACCTTCCGGCCGCGGAACGACCGGGGCTGGTCACGTTGTATTTCGAGAATTACGACGTTGCCTCGCACGCCAACGGTGCGGATTCGGCCAGATCCATTGCCGCAATGAAACAGGTCGATGTTGCGCTCGGCCGCCTGCGTGATGGCTTGCGCAGCCGCGGTCTGGAGGCATCGACTGACCTGATCGTGGTGTCTGACCACGGCATGGTGAGCGTGCGCAGCCGGGATGTGCGCTACCTGGACGACCGGGTCCCTGCGAACACGTTCGACGTCGTGCACATGGGACCTGTGGCCGGCCTGAATCCGAAGCCCGGGCATGTGAAGCAAGTTGAGAAGGCTTTGCTGGGCCGCCATGACCGCTATGAATGCTGGCGCAAGCAGGACTTGCCCGCGCGCTGGGAGTACGGACACAACCCACGGGTTCCGGCCATCATTTGCCAGGCCGATGTCGGCTGGCGGGTCATCATGCGCGGCATGCCGTCGTTGTCCGATCGAAATGGCGAGCACAGCTACGCACCGGAAGCTCCGGAAATGCGCGCGACATTCGTCGCCATTGGGCCCGACTTCATCAATGGCACACGGTTGCCGGGGTTCGACAATGTCGATGTGTATCCGCTACTCGCGCGCCTGCTGCACATCACGCCTGCCTCCAATGACGGCACGGTTGAGCCGCTACTGCCGGCGCTGCGCGTCGCCACGCCGTGATCCTGCATCGCCGGATTGAAAGTCCGGCTGGGCCGCTGATCATCGCCGCCGACGAAACAGGCTTGCGCCATATCGAGTTCCACCAGAACCGCCATCCCGCCAGTCGCGATTACTGGCGCGGCGGCGACAACGACGTGCTGCAAGCCGCGGAAGCACAACTGCATGAATATTTCGCGGGTACTCGAACCAGTTTCGAATTGCCGCTGGCGCCACACGGCACCCCGTTCCAGTTGAGTGTCTGGCAGGAACTCGCACGCATTCCTTACGGCGCAACGATCAGCTACGCCGAGCTGGCGCAGCGCGTCGGCAACCCGACGGCGACGCGAGCGGTGGGTGCAGCGAATGGCCGCAATCCGTTGCCCATCGTGTTGCCTTGCCATCGCGTGATTGGCGCTGACGGTGCGCTGACCGGCTTTGGCGGCGGCCTGCCGGTGAAGCATTTGTTGCTGGAACTGGAAGGCGCTTTGCTGGAGCCGCAGCAGGGATTGTTCGGCTAAGCCAGCAAGTGCTTCATCGCAGCGCGATAGCGTGCAGCAACGGCTTCACGATCTCGGTGACGCCCATGTTCGACCACGCGCACGCCGCCGATTTCAACCTCGCGCACGATGTTGCGGTTGCCACTGAACAGCCAGCGGTCGACCACGTCGGCGCGGGTCGCTCCGGAGAGGATCGGCGCGTCGCCGTCCAGCGCGATGCGCTCGGCGGTATCGAAA
>JBKJOY010000178.1:0-2919 GCA_046595415.1 Thermomonas sp. | reverse complement strand
ATCGGGTGGGCATGGAGCTGCGTTACTTTCGCGAAGTGTTCGATGAGCCGCGTATTCCCTTCGAGGCGCAGATTCTGTTCTCTGATGCGCACCTGGTGGTTGCGGACAAGCCGCATTTCCTGCCGGTGATGCCGGCCGGCCGCTTCGTTGCGGAAACCTTGTTGTCGCGACTGAAGACGCAACTGGGCAATCCGGATTTGGTGCCATTGCACCGCATTGATCGCGAGACCGCCGGGCTGGTCATGTTTTCCGCGAACGTCAAGACGCGCTCGGTTTATCAAGCCTTGTTTCCGCGGCGCGCTATCGAGAAGTCCTATGAGGCAATCGCTCCGCCATTGCCATCGCTGTCGATGCCGCATGTGCATCGCTCGCATCTGCAGGCAGCCGAGCCGTTCTTCCGCATGTGCCAAACAGATGGCGCCCCAAACAGCGAAACCTGCATCGACGTGCTCGAACGTCGTACGCAGGCGTGGCGTTACGCGTTGCGGCCGGTGACCGGCCGCAAACATCAATTGCGCGTGCACATGGCGGCGCTGGGGGCGCCCATCGTCAATGACAGCCTGTATCCAGCGCTAGTCGCGCACGAGCCGGATGATTTCAGCCGGCCGCTGCAGTTGCTGGCGAAGACGCTGCGCTTCATCGATCCGCTTGATGGCAGTACGCGTGCGTTCGACAGCAGGCTGGTGCTGGAAATGGTGGAAATGGGGTCAGAGTGAATTTCCTGCCGATGATTTTTGATCGCTCCTGATCCTGGTCAGGAAACTTCACTCTGACCCCATTTCCAGGCGTTTCCGTTTGCGTCAATAACCGCCAAAACTCCCAACTGCACCCGGGAACACGACCGGGCTCTCGCTCCCATCCTTCGCCACTGCAGCCACGCCGAAGAAATAGTTGTCGATCACGATGTTCTTCAGCGTGTAGCTGGTGACATCGCCGGCCCAGCGACTCTGGGTCCACTGCGCATCGGTGGTCAGCCGCCAGTAGAGCTTGTAGCCAGCCAGGTTGGGTGCCTGCTTCGGTTCCGGACGGGTCCAGGTCAGGGTGGTATCGGCGGTGACCGCGCCCTTGATCCCGACCTGTGCGGGCGGCGGTGGGGCCGACGCCAAACCGGCCAGCGTGACCGCGTTGAGTGCGGTCAGTTTTGCCGCATAGGCGAAGTCCACGCCATCGATGGTGTCGCCATACACGCGCCCGTTTTCAGTGCGCAGGTCCTGATGCTGGCGATCGTATTGCTCGTGGGTTTCCATCACGCGTACAGCGGGATAGCCGAGATCATTGAAGGGGCGGTGATGGCCGCCGCGGCCGAACCTGTCCAACCGGTAGACCATCATCACGTCCAGGTTGGGCACGTGCGTGGACATGCGTTCGATGTGGCGGGCCAGGTTGCGCGTGGGTGAATCCAGTTCGCCACCGGTGAAACGGCGCTCGCGCGCTTCATCTGCGGTTTCGTTGGCGCGGGTGCCTTCGGCGAACACGCGTGCGGTGTGGTTATCGGTCACACCGTCGATGCCTGTGACATTTCCGATCATGTCGTTGTTGAGCATGGCCTCGATCCGCCAGCCCGCGTTGTGTGCCTCCTCGGCCAGAAATTTGCCGCCGAACAGTCCTTGCTCTTCGCCGGCGAGCGCTGCATAGACAATCGTTCCAGCGAAACGGTGCTGGCTCAGGACGCGCGCCGCTTCCAGCGTGCCCGCCAGCCCCGATGCGTTGTCATTCGCGCCCGGCGCATCGGAGGTAGCATCCATGACGTCGCTGACGCGGGAGTCGATGTCGCCACTCATGATCACGTAACGGTTCGGGTCCGACGTCCCGCGCTGGACAGCAATCACGCTCACCACCTCCACCGGCCCGGGGATGCGCGGTTCGCCCTTGACGGTGCCGCTGACGTAGCGCACCTCCAGGCAACCGCCGCAGTCGCGTGAGATGCGTTCGAATTCCGCGTGTACCCAGCGCCGCGCCGCACCAATGCCGCGCGTGTTGGATAGCGTGTCGGAGAGCGTATGACGCGTCCCGAATCCGACCAGCGTGCGCACATCGCCTTCGATCCGCGCTGCCGACGGCGCGGAACCAATCTCGTCCAACAGTGGGTTGCCGGCTGGCGGCGGCGCTGCCTGCGCGAATGCCGGGCTGGCGTACAAACAGGCCAGCACGAAGACGATGTGGCGCATGGGCGCATCCGGTGTCGGTCGAAGGACCCAGACTAGCCGAGGTCGCAGTCCGCATGCAGCCCCGCACGCCATGCAGACGCGCCAGGGTGCATCATTGGGATCCCGTCTTTCCCCATAGAGAGTCCACGATGTCGACCCACGCTTATGGTGCCTACGCCGCCGACAAACCCGTTGAAGCCATCGCCATCGAGCGCCGCGCGCCCGGTCCGCAGGACGTGCAGATCGACATCGCGTATTGCGGCATCTGCCACTCGGACCTGCACACCATTCGAGGTGAATGGCCGGGCACCTTGTATCCCTGCGTACCGGGCCACGAGATCGTGGGCCACGTCACCGCGATCGGTGGCGAAGTCAGCAAGTTCAAGGTCGGCGACACCGTGGGCGTTGGCTGCCTGGTCGGCAGCTGCCAGCATTGCGCGTCCTGCGACGAGGGACTGGAGCAGTACTGCACCACGGGCTTTGTCGGCACCTACAACGGGGCGACGCCGGATGCGCCCGGTCACACGCTGGGCGGTTATTCGCAGCGCATCGTGGTCGATGAAAAGTTCGTCTTGAAAGTGAGCCATGCCGAGGACCAGCTGGCAGCGGTCGCGCCGCTGCTATGCGCGGGCATCACCACCTATTCTCCGTTGCGTCATTGGAAAGCCGGGCCGGGCAAGAAGGTCGGCATCGTCGGCATCGGTGGGTTGGGTCACATGGGCGTCAAGCTGGCCCACGCGATGGGCGCGCATACCGTGGCGTTCACCACCAG
>JBKJOY010000134.1:0-4403 GCA_046595415.1 Thermomonas sp. | reverse complement strand
TCTGCAATTGCTGCCAATCTCTGCCTGGGCCGGTCGCCTGCAGATGCTTGTGAAGTGGCGATCGACTACGTGGCCGAAGCACTCAGGCGCGGCTATCGTCCAGGCAAGGGGAATGTGGTGGTGCTTGATCATTTTGGTGCATCGACACTCGGACATCGTTGATGCGGTCACTCGACATTGCGGTGCAATCGCAGGACGGCCACCAGGCGGCCTTGATGGCGCGGCTGCCCGACGCACCGCAGGCAAGCCTGTTGTGGATGCCTGCACTGGGCGTCGCCGCGCGCCACTACATCCCATTCGCCGAAGCGCTGGCAGCGCATGGCATCGCCGTGTTCCTGCACGAATGGCGCGGCAACGGCAGCAGCAGTGCGCGTGCGCGTCGCGGCACCGACTGGAGCTATCGCGACTTGCTGGAAGACATCAACGCCAGCAGCGAAACCGTGTCTGCAAAGGCACCCGAGATGCCACGCATCGTGGGCGGACACAGCCTTGGTGGGCAATTCGCCTGCATGCACGCAGCGCTGGCGTCGACCCGCACCCAGGCGGTGTGGCTGGTCGCCAGTGGTGCGCCGTACTGGCGCGTGTTCCCGCGACCGATGCGCTGGTGGTTCCCGCCAACAGCCCGTCTCCTGCAATGGCTGGCCAATCGTGCTGGCTACATGCCCGGCCGCAAGATCGGCTTTGGCGGCAATGAAGCCGCCGGCGTCATGACCGACTGGGTGCGTACCGCGCTCAGCGGACGCTATGCAGCGCGCGGCATCGATACGGATATCGAGCAGGCGATGTCGGCGTTCGCAGGTGACGTGCGTGCGCTGACGCTGTCCGAGGACTGGATGGCGCCGCCGAGTTCGCTCCAGTTCCTGCTATCGAAACTCGGCAGTGCGCACATCACCGATGCGCATTTCTCCGCTGCAACCATCGGCGGCCCGGCCAATCATTTCGGGTGGATGAAGCACTCCGACGCGATCGCCGCCTGGCTGGCCGACGGCATCAGCACCAAGCCTGCCTAGACGCGGCCGAACACCAGGGCGGCATTGGTGCCGCCGAAGCCGAAGCTGTTCGACATCACCGTGCGCAGCTCGGCATCGCGGCTCTCGCGCACGATGGGGAACTCCGCGCAGCGCGGGTCCAGTTCCTCGATATTGGCCGAGCCCGCCATGAAGCCGGCTTGCATCATCAACAGGCAGTAGATCGCCTCATGCACGCTGGCGGCACCCAGCGAATGCCCGCTGAGCGCTTTGGTCGACGACAGCGGTGGAATCGTGTCCCCGAACACCTTGCGTACCGCTTCCAGTTCGGTCATGTCGCCCAACGGGGTCGAGGTGCCATGCGTGTTGAGGTAGTCGATGGGCGCATCAATCCCATCCATCGCCATCTGCATGCAGCGCACCGCACCTTCTCCGCTCGGTGCCACCATGTCCGCGCCGTCGCTGGTCACGCCGTAGCCCAGCAATTCCGCATGGATGCGCGCGCCACGCGCCACTGCGTGGTCGTAATCCTCCAACACCAGCATGCCGCCACCGCCGGCGATGACGAAGCCGTCGCGATTGGCGTCGTATGGACGCGATGCGGTCGCGGGTGTCTCGTTGAAATGGGTGGACAAGGCCCCCATCGCATCGAACTGGCTGGTCATCCCCCAATGCACTTCCTCGCCCCCACCCGCAAACACAATGTCCTGCGCACCATGGCGGATCAGGTCGGCGGCGGCACCAATGCAATGCGCCGACGTGGCGCAGGCCGCGGACAGCGAGTAACTGACGCCCTTGATCGCGAACGCCGTCGCCAGTGCCGCCGAAACGGTCGAGCACATCGTGCGCGGGACCATGTAGGGACCGATCTTGCGCACACCCTTCGCCCGCAATAGATCAGCGGTTTCAATCTGCCACTGCGGCGAGCCGCCGCCGGAACCGGCAATCACGCCCACCCGGGGATTATTGAGCGCCGCTGCGTCCAGGCCTGCATCGACCATAGCGTCCTGCATCGCCACGCATGCATACGCCGCCGCATCGCCCATGAAGCGTTTTTGCTTGCGATCAATCAACGCGTCCAAGTCGATCTCGGGCACGCCGGCGACGTGTGCACGCAAGCCCATGTCCGCCTGGTCTTGCCGGAACGTGATCCCGCTGCGGCTCTCGCGCAGCGACGCCGTGACGCCAGCCGCGTCATTACCCAGGCAGGACACGATGCCCATGCCGGTGACAACCACGCGCCGGCCAATCTTGTTGCTCATACCGCCTCCGTTGCCTGGAACAGACCGACCCGCATGTCCTTGGCCGTATAGATTTCCTTTCCATCGACGAGCGTGCGTCCATCGGCGATGACCATCTTCAAGCGCCCGCGCATGACCCGGCGCACGTCGATTTCGTAACTGACGATCTTCGCGTCGGGCATCACTTGCCCGGTGAACTTGATCTCGCCCGCACCCAGTGCGCGCCCGCGCCCACCTTCACCCAGCCACGGCAGGAAAAAGCCAGTGAGCTGCCACATCGCATCCACGCCCAGGCAACCGGGCATCACCGGATCCCCGAGGAAATGGCAGCCGAAGAACCAGAGGTCCGGATTGATGTCGAGTTCCGCGCGGATGAAGCCCTTGCCGTTGGCGCCACCGTCTTCGCTGATGTGGGTGATGCGATCGAACATGAGCATTGGAGGGGCAGGCAACTGGGCGTTTCCGGGACCGAACATCTCGCCACGGCCGCAGGCCAGCAGTTGCTCGCGATCCAGCGAAGAGGGACGGGTCATCGCATGCGCCTGACGGGAAAAATCCGATTCTAATCGGCGTACTGCCTACATACCTATGCGTATGCCGAAGTCCATGTCGTCGTTTGTGAACAGACACTGCAAAAATTGAATACGAATGCACGTGCATGCGCGGCATCACGTTGCGTATTAAGCTTCGGTTGACCCCCGCATGGAACCGCGCGTGACCGCTGCCACACCTGCTTCGTTATTGACCATCTTCGGCGCCACCGGCGATCTCGCCCAACGCATGTTGTTGCCTTCGCTCTACAGCCTGCAGGCCGAGGATCTGTTGCCGAAGGACCTGCGCATCCTGGGCACCGCGCGCAGCGAACTGGACCGCGAAGGCTTCGCAAGCATGGTGGAAACCGCGATTGCCGAGCGCATTCCCGACACCGAGCGCAACGATGCGGCCCTGCGCGGTTTGATCGAGCGGTTGGATTACTGCGCGGCGAGCGTGGACGACGATGCCTCGATGGCCACCCTGGCCGAGCGCGTGAACCAACTGCGCGATGGCGACGTGCTCTACCACCTGAGCACAGCGCCGCGCTTCTACGTGCCGGCCTGCCATGCGCTGGGAGCACACGGCGCCGCCGACGCTGGAACGCGGGTGATGCTGGAAAAACCCATCGGCAAGGACCTGGCCAGCGCCGAGATCATCAATGACGGCGTGGCCGAAGTGTTCGACGAAGATCGCGTCTATCGCGTCGACCATTACCTCGGCAAGGAAGGCGTGCAGAACCTCATCGCGCTGCGCTTCGGTAATGCGCTGTTCGAACCCTTGTGGAACGCGCGCCACATCGAGCAGGTCCAGATCACCGTGGCGGAAACCGTGGGTGTGGAAGGTCGCGGCGACTACTACGACGACTCCGGCGCGCTGCGCGACATGCTGCAGAACCACCTGCTGCAACTCCTGTGCCTGGTCGCGATGGAGCCGCCTGCGCAATTCGAACCCACCGCGCTGCGCAATGAAAAAATCAAAGTCCTGCAATCCTTGCGCGTGATTGGACGCGATGAAATCGCGACCGAATTCGTCGCAGGGCAATACGGCCGTGGTGCTGTCGATGGTGTCGCGGTGCCAGGCTATGCGACCGAATTGGGGCGGGAGAGCGGTACTGAAACCTTCGTCGCCATGCGTGCGCACGTGGACAACTGGCGCTGGTCAGGCGTGCCGTTCTACCTGCGCACCGGCAAGCGCATGCCGGCGCGCTGCACCGAGATCTACCTGCAGTTCCGCAAGGTGCCGCATTCGATCTTCGGCGGCACCACCGCCGCCGACCTGCGCCCCAACGGCCTGCTGATCCGCCTGCAACCGGAGGAACGCATCGAGCTGCAATTGATGAGCAAGACGCCGGGGCTGGATCGCGCGGGCCTGCGCCTGTCGCAGGTGTCGCTGGACCTGGACATGCACGCGGAGTTTTCCACATCACGCAAGCGCCTGGCCTATGAGCGCCTGTACCTGGACGCGATCGAAGGCAACGGCACGCTGTTCGTGCGCCGCGATGAAACCGAGGCTGCCTGGCAATGGGTCGATACGATCCTGCATGGCTGGCATGCCAGCGCCACCCCGCCACGGCCTTATCCGGCCGGCACTTGGGGGCCCAGCGCGGCCATTTCCCTGATCGAACGCCACGGCCACAGTTGGCGCGAGTAACCACGCGCAT
>JBKJOY010000103.1:0-4182 GCA_046595415.1 Thermomonas sp. | reverse complement strand
CGGGACCTCGCGCACACGCTTGAGGATCTGCATGGCACGGTCGGCACTGTCTTCTACTGGGTCATTGGCCTGCACATCGTGGCCGCGCTTTGGCACCACCTGCTGCGCAAGGACGACACCCTGAAGCGCATGCTGTAGTTGACACAGCTAGCCGACACAGCTAGCCGACACAGCTAGCGACGCGTCGCGAACACGCCATCCAGTGCGAGTTCCGCCTTGAACCCGGCGGTCTGCAAGCGTTTCTGGACCTCGCGCGGGACGTCACGGCCGCTGGTCAATTTGTTGGGGCTGCCGGTGTAGTGGAACAGGCGCCCGCCACGGCGCAGTACCCGCGCCAACTGGCCGTAGAACACCTGGGAATACAGTTCGCCGGCGATGCCGAAGCGCGGTGGATCGTGCAGCACGGCATCGACCGAAGCATCCGCAAGCGTGGTGATGGCTTCTGTCACATCAGCCTGGGCCAGGTGCAGTCGACCTCCACTGGCGTCGTCATCCGGATCCGGTGACCACGGGTTGAGCGTGCGCAACCACAGTACGTCGGGATTCTTTTCGAACGAGCGAAGTTCCGCCACACCGGCATCCAGGCAGCACGCCGCGAAATAGCCCAAGCCGCCACAGGTATCCAGCACGATCTTGCCGCGCGGCTCGACCAGCGCCACCTTGCGGCGCGCGTCATCGAGTGGTGACTCCTTGGATGTCGGCAACATCTTGATGCCGTCGATCTCGAAGGTCGGCGTGCCCCATTGGGTCGGCACCAGCTTGATCAGCGAACCGGCGTAGCGCGAAATCGGTTCGAAATCGCCGCCATCCCAGTAAAAAATCGTGCGGTCCTTGAGCTTTTCCGGGTACGGATAACGCTGGCCCCGCCACACCCATGCATCCATTTCAAGCGTCGCCTGCTCCTGTGACATGCCGAGATCGAACGAGCCCTCGCACATGCTTGCACGGGCGGCGCGTGAGCCAAGCAGCGCTTCGGCAAGCGGTTTGGTGAGCAATGGTCCGGAATAGTGAAGCATGTGGGGAAATCTACCTGACGACCGGCGAAAGTGGCGTCCATCGGGCGCTTCGAAGCCAAGATTGGCACGCGTATCGAACCGACATCGCCAATTACTGCAACAATGCGCGCCCATTGCACTTCAACCTCTCGTGCGTCATTCCCCCCGACACCCATGAAGACTCCACAAGCCCTGCAGGCGCTGATCGATGACGGCGTCATCGATGAAGTGCTGCGTCCGCTCAAGAGCGGCAAGGAAGCGGCCGTGTATGTCGTGCGCAGCGGCGATGACGTGCGCTGCGCCAAGGTCTACAAGGACATGGCGCAACGCAGCTTCAAGCAGCGCACCCAGTACCAGGAGGGGCGCAAGGTGCGTGGCAGCCGGCAGGCGCGCGCCGTGGGCAAGGCCAGCAAGTATGGGCGCAAGCAACAGGAAACCGCCTGGAAGAACACCGAGGTCGACGCGCTGTACCAATTGCGCGATGCCGGTGTGCTGGTGCCGGAGCCGCATGGCTACTTCCACGGTGTGCTGGTGATGGAACTGGTCACCGATGCGGAGGGGTTCTCCGCGCCGCGACTCGGCGAAGTGGAACTCACTGCCGAAGTCGCCCGCGAATACCACCAGATCCTGATGCGGCAAGTCGTCAAGATGCTGTGCTGCGGCCTGATCCACGGCGACCTGTCGGCCTACAACGTACTGGTCGGGCCGGACGGGCCGGTGGTGATCGATTTCCCGCAGGTGGTCAGCGCCGCCGGCAACAACGCGGCGCGCGCGATGCTGCTGCGCGACGTCAACAACCTCACGGCAAGCCTCGGAAGCTTCGCGCCGGAATTGCTGGACACCTGGTATGGCGAGGAGATGTGGGCCCTGTTCGAAGCGGGGACCTTGCTGCCCGATACCGAGCTGAGCGGGCTCTTCGTGCATGACGACTCGACGATTGACCTCGACAGCGTGCGCCACGCGATCAACGATGCGCGCGAGGAAGCCCTGATCCGCGAGCAGGGCCGGCAGGCGAAAGCCGAAGAAGACTCCGAGGGTTGATCCAGCCAGATAAATGATCTGTGCCAAACGTCCTATTGCCTCAGGTGTGTTACATCACTAGCATACCAAAACAATAAAACGCCAAAGGTCTTTGGAATGTCGCCGCAACTCGTCTTGGAATCAGTGGGTTATCGCTATCGCGGCGGCCATCAGGCGGTGGATGACGTGGGATTGACGCTGCAGCCCGGCATCATTGGTCTGCTGGGGCCGAATGGTGCCGGCAAATCCAGCCTGATGCGGGTGCTGTCCACGCTGGCGCGGGCCAGCAGCGGCAGGGTGTTGTGGCGCGGCGAAGACATCGCCCTCAAACCCGATGCGCTGCGTGCAGAACTGGGCTATCTGCCGCAGGACTTCGGGGTGTACGACGCATTGTCGGCACGCGAATTCCTGGCGTTCCTGTCAGCGGTCAAGGGTTTGCCTGCACGGGCGGTTGCGGCGCGGGTG
The DNA here is from genome assembly GCA_046595415.1 of Thermomonas sp. GTDB lineage: Bacteria > Pseudomonadota > Gammaproteobacteria > Xanthomonadales > Xanthomonadaceae > Thermomonas. The sequence goes on along the minus strand of JBKJOY010000103.1, from coordinate 1,702 downwards.
GAGGAATGCCTGGACATGGTCGGGCTCGCGGATGTCGCTGATCGCCGGCTCGGCGGATTTTCCGGTGGCATGCGCCAGCGCGTGGGTATTGCGCAAGCGCTGCTCAATGATCCGAAGTTGTTGATCGTTGACGAGCCAACCGTCGGTCTGGATCCGGAGGAACGCCAGCGCTTCCGACACTTGCTTGCGGAGCTGGCCGGCGAACGCGTGGTGATCCTGTCAACCCACATCGTGTCCGACATCGAAGCCAGCGCAGGCCAGCTAGCGGTCCTCGTGGCGGGGCGGCTGCACTTCCACGGCACGCCGGAAGCGCTGCTGGAAGCCGCGGGGGGGCACGTGTGGCAGTGGACGATTGACGCAGAGCAGTTGGCGCAGGTGCGGGCGCAATACCGCATCAGCCGCGCGCAACGGCGCGCCCACGGCGTGGAAGTGCGGGTGGTGGGTGACGAAGCGCCATCCAGCGATGCAGTGGCCGTCGCGCCCGACCTGGAAGATGCCTACCTGTGCCTGCTGCATCGGGTTGGAGCCAGGGCATGAGCGTGTTGCGGGCGGGCACGGCATTGCTGCAGGCGGACCTGCGGCAACGGATGCGTACGCCCCGTTTCTGGCTGTTGGTCGCGGGCCTTGCCGCGCTGATGTGGTGGTGCTTCCCGCCGGCATCGGCGGACTTCCTCACGGTGTCGGTCGGCGACAACATGCGCGGGCGCTACTCCAGCGCGTGGATCGGCATGGTGGTTGCCTTGATGTACAGCGCAAGCCTGTCGCTGGCCGGCTTCTATCTGGTGCGCGGCACGGTCACGCGCGACCTGGACACCAAGGTCTGGCAATTGCTGGTGGTGACCAACATGAGCCGCGGCGCCTATCTGCTATCGAAATGGCTGAGCCACCTCACCGTATTCGTGGTGTTGATGTCCGCTGGTCTGGCGGTTGGCCTGGTCGCGCAGTACGTGCGTGCGGAAGACTTGCACCTCGATCTCATCGAATTGTTCAAGCCAATCGCGTTGCTGACCTTGCCGTCGCTCGCGGTCACTGCGGCATTGGCGGTGTGGTGCGACATGGTGCCGTGGCTGCGCCGCAGTGCCGGCAACGTGCTGTTCTTCGTGTTGTGGGTGGCGATGCTGGTCATGGGCGTCGCCCAAGTCGACCAATCGGCGGACACGGCCTTGTCCTGGCCCGGTGATCCGCATGGACTGGTGATCGCCGAATACGATCTTTCCCATCAATGGGCGGACACCGTGCAGGCGAAGAAAGGCGGACTCAGCGTCGGCTCACAATCGTTGCAGGGAAAGCCGCCGGTATTGAAGAATTGGACGCAGTGGCAAGTCACTCGCTCGGATTTGCAAGCGCGTGGATTCTGGCTTGCGCTGGGCATCTGCACGCTGCTGCTTGCGATACCACTACTGGATCGCTTTGCCGGTCACGCAAGCAAGCGCGACGCGTCCCGAGGTGAAGGCGCACGCCTGCGTTGGCTGGACGGCGTGCTCAGGTCACTGCAGCGCACTGCCTTCGGCGCATTGATTGCGGCGGAGCTGCAGCTGGTGCTGCGCCCGCGCAGAGCCTGGTGGTGGCTTGCGATGCTGGGCGCGTGGGGCACGCAGGCTTTTGCGCCGGACACGGTCATGTCCATTGCGATCATCATCGGCTGGACCTTGTTCCTCGACGTCTTTGCGCGACTGATCCTTCGCGAGCACGACACGCGCAC
>JBKJOY010000312.1:0-11171 GCA_046595415.1 Thermomonas sp. | reverse complement strand
CAGCGCGAACACACCGGGCGCATCGATATGGCCAAGCAAAGCCTGCATGTCCGCACGTGTGAGGTGGTAACTGCCTTTGGCTGCCGCGCGGCGTGCGCGCGTGATCAGTTCGCATAGCTGCGTGTAGCCAGCGCGGGTTTCCACCAGCAACACGCATTTCAAGCCACAGGCCAGGGTGAATTCGCTGCCGACGATCAGTTTCAATCCGGTCGCGCGCGAGGCTTCCAGCCCGCGCACGATCCCGGCCAGCGAACATTCGTCGGTGATCGCCAGCGCCTCGTAGCCGCAGTCGCGGGCGCGCAGGAACAGGTCTTCGGCGCTGGCCGCGCCATGCAGGAAAGAGAAGTCCGACAGGCAGTGCAATTCGGCATAGGCCGGCCATGCCGCTTCGATGTCGGCATCAGCCGCGCCCGCATCGTCGTTGGCGGCGGGCGGCAAGCGCTGCGCGACCTGCCACGCGCGCGGCATGCGCCCGCCGGGTGTTTCGCGGTCCACGCCATTGACGGCATCGTCCCAACTCATGCAAACCAGCCGTGCAGCATCCAGCCATCGCATTCGCCCGGCGGTGCGAACGCCCACGCGCGTTGGCCCTGCGAGGTTTCCAGCACGTAGTAATCGCGGCGTGCGTCCTCGCCATCCCACCAACCGCTTTCCAGCCGTTCGGGGCCGGACACGATGCGCAACTGGCGATCACGCAAGGGCAGCGGGCGCGGCAGCAACCACAGCGGGCGTGGCGGCCGCGGTGGTGCCTGCTCGATGCGCGTCGCATCACCTTGCACGCGTTGCCAGGCACGTTCCGGGCGCGGATCGCCGCTGGGTGCGACCCGATATACGGCGTCGTCACCCAGACGCGCGCGCAGGCGTTCGCGCAGGTGCGGCCACGGCAAAGCCTGTTGCGCACGCAGGTCGAACAGGTCGCGCGCAGCCGGCACGAACGCCGGCAGTTCGCGTGCCAGCAAGCGCATGCCGACCACCGGTTTCGGGATGCTGGTGCGCTCCAGCCGATTGCGGGTGAGTTCGAACAACATCGCTGGCTCGCGCTCGGCAGCCAGGAGGCCGACTTCGACATCGGTGTGCGCGCCTTCCTGCTTGAATCCCTCATGTTCCAGCCGCAGCACGAAGCGCTGCACGCCGCCATCGCGGATCGACAGGTACGTGCACAGATCGCCGATCAACCGGCGCAGCGGGAACAGCAGCGCGAGGTGGCTTTCCACTTCATGACCCAGTTCCAAGCGTGCATCGAAATGATCGGGCGGTGCGTAATGGGTGAGTGGGTCATCGGCTTCGCCATACAACTGGTCGAGGTGTTGCAACAGGCCCGCATCGAAGCGGCGGCGCAGGCTATCGCGCGGCAATTGGCGCAAGCCACGAAGCTCGCGGATGCCCATGCGCTGCAGGCGTTCACCCGCACCATCGGGCAGATTGGCGCGACGCACCGGCACCTTGTCCAGGAGTGCCTGCATCGCCGCCGGATTGGAGACGGACAGACCATCCTGTAGGCCGGCCAGTACACGTGCGGCGCGCGGCGTGGGCGCCATCGCGATGCGGTGGTTGAAGCCCAGTGTGGTGAGTTCACTGCGCAGGCGCGTTTCCATGCGCGGCCACGGGCCCAGCAAGCGGAAACTGGCGCGCACTTCCAGCACGATGCAGCCGGGCCACTGCGCGCTGACCAGCGAGCTATGGCGATACGCCCATGCGGCCAGGAATTTCTGCCAGCGTGCTTCCGCTGCGGGGTCATGATTGACCTTGGCAAAATCAGGCAACAAGGCCAATGCCGCGGTCAGGCGCATGCCGGGTTTCAGGCCCGCCTGCGCGGCGGCCGGGTTCACCGCATGCAGGGTACGCAGCTGCGCCGATCCACCGACCAAGGCCAGCGGCGCGTCGGGATCAGGCAAACGCCGGAGGACGGCATCCAGCGCCAGCTGCGGCAGCAATACACAGGCCCACAACATGCCCGCGCCTCAATGCCTTGCCTGGGCGAAACCGAGCGCCGGCGCCGGGCCGCCACGGCATTTGCGTACCTGCCAGCGGCCACTGTCGGCGGCGTACTGCAAGCGCAGCGCAGCGGGCGATGGGTTCTCGGCGTGCTTGTGGTCGCGCAACACGAACCCGAGGCAGTCGCCACTGTCGGCCGCCACCTGTAGCCGGCGCAACGCTTGCGGATCGGCCTGCTGCGGCCAACCGACCACGGCTGCGCAAGCGCCGCTGCGCAGGCATTGCTCGAACGCCCACAGCGCGTCACGTGCAGGCGCCTCGACGATATCGAGTGCATCAAGGTCCACGCCTGCCGCCTGCCAGGCTGGCGCATAGGCCAGGTAGGGCGGGGCGATCAGCACCACCCGCTCACCGGCATCGGTCAGTCGCGCCAGCGTCGGCAACAGCAGATCCAATTCGCCGACGCCATCGGCGGGCAACAGCAATTCGGTCAAGGCGCCGCGCGGCCAGCCGCCCTGTGGCAGCAAGGCATCCAATCCGGCGTGGCCGGTGGGCTCGCCGTCGCTGACGATGGCCGCGCCGCGACCCGCGTGCCAGATCGTGCGCGCGGCCAGCAAGGTGTCGATGGCGCGGCTATCCATGGCGCGGCTGTCGATCGCGCGGCTGTCGATGGCGGTTGCGGCGCCCATCTCAGCCCTGCCTGACCAGGCCGCAATACACGCCTTCGATGGCGAAGTCCTGCCCGGGTTCGATATCGATCGGCGCATGCGCGGGGTTGCGCGGCAGCAGGCGGATGCGGTGGCGTTCACGGCGCAGGCGCTTGATGGTGATTTCGCCATCGATGCGGGCGATCACGGTTTGCCCATCGCGCGCATCGGCGGTGCGATGCACGCCAACCAGATCGCCGTCGAGGATGCCGTCATCCAGCATCGAATCGCCCTGTACCTTCAGCAGGTAATCCGGGGTGGGCGAGAACAGGCGCCGGTCAAACCAGAGGCGATCCGCTGGCGCGGCGTCCAGCCCGATGTCGGCGCCAATCGGCTGACCTGCGGCGACCCGTCCCAGCACGGCCAGCGGCAACAGGTCGGCCGGGCCGCCGGGCAATTGCAGGCTGCGCTTGCGGTCAGGCGCCTGTTCCAGCAAACCATCGGCGACCAAGGCCTGCACATGCTTGCGCGCGGCGTTGCGCGACGAGAAGCCGAAGGTCTCGGCCACATCCGCCAAGCTGGGCGCGCGTCCAGCGGAAAGCTGGCGACGCAGGTAGGCGAGGATGGCGGCTCGTTGCGACGACAGGGGCGGGCTGGGTTCCATGGTGTACATTTGTACACCTTGCCGTCGCACCACGCGAGACCCGCGGGGTTTTTTTTGGACGACCGGCTATCGAAGACCGATTAGCCGATCACGCTTCCAGGCTTTCAGTCGCGGTCAGTGTGTTGCGCGCGCCGCATTGGGCAGCAGGCCACCCGGATAGCGACGACGCAGCATGACTGTCTGCAGCGCCAGCACGGCGCCAATCGCCAGGGCCACCCATGCCGCAGTCTGCGCGCCGGCCAGGTCACTATGTGATTGCTTCACGTACACCGCGATCAGCGCCCACAGCGCGGCAATCACGTAATCGATGTTGCCGCGCATGCGCATGTTCACCACCAGCAGCATCACTGCGGCCAGCCCGAAGATCACCAGGCTCCACGCCAGCATGTCCGTGGTCGATGCCAGCTTGTAAGCCACGATGACCTCCGCCAGGTTGAGGAAGGCGGCCAGCGACAACCAGCCGGCATGCATCGACAGCGGCAACCACGCCCACATCCATTGGCCTTCCTGCGGCGTGCGGTCGTGCGAGAGGATCATCGCGCAGCGGATCAGGCAGGCAGTGGCGCCGAAGATCACCAGCAGGCACAGCCAGAACTGGCTCATCGCGAACAGCGGCATCCAGATCGTGGTGAGCGCGAATCCTGCGGCGGCCCAAGGCGCAATGCGGGTCAGGGTGTCGTCGGTCTTGCGCACGCCGGTCATCTGCCAAGCGGCGTACACGATATCCAGCAGGAAGATCAGGCCCCAGATCGCGAACGCATAACCGGCGGCCACGATCAGGGTGGGATATTGGTCGGAGATCGTGCCGTTGTCGGGGCCGAACGTGCCGTTATTGCTGAGCCAACCCATCAAGGGCATGGCAAGGGCGGTAAGCAGGACGAGGATGCGCATCATCGATTTTCCGCGTGAGGACCAAGACCTGACTGTAACGCGGACAGTAGCAAGGCGCGCAGATCACACGGTGGGTGCCGGTAGGCACGTGGGCTGCGGCTTGCGAGGCGGGCTTGCGGATGTCCTGCGACCGCACGCTACACTCCGCGCTCACCGCGGAGGCACCTGCCGCTGCGGCCTGCAACTCCACGCAACATCGGAATGCGTAGCCATGATCGAAGTCGACGGCCTCACGAAGCGCTATGGCGATTTCACCGCGGTCGACACTCTGTCGTTCCGCGTCGGCGCGGGCGAGATCATGGGCTTGGTCGGCCCCAACGGCGCCGGCAAGACCACCACGCTGCGTTGCCTCGCGGGCATCATCCCGGCCACGCTTGGGCATGCACGCATTGGCGGGATCGACGTGGCGGACGACCCGGTTGGTGCAAAGCGCCAGCTCGCCTTCATTCCCGACGAGCCGCGCCTGTTCGACCACCTCACGGTGGAGCAGCACCTGAACTTCGTGGCCCGCCTGTATGGCGTGGCGGACTGGCAGGACCGCGCGCAACCATTGCTGGACGAACTCGAGATGGGTGACAAGCGCAAATTGTTGCCGGCCGAACTCTCGCGCGGCATGAAGCAGAAATTGGCGATTGCCTGCGGGCTGCTGCACACGCCGCGCGCGGTGATCCTGGACGAACCTTTGACTGGTCTGGACCCGATCGGCATCCACCGGATGAAAAAAACCATGCGCCGGCTGTCGGGCGAGGGCGTGTCGATCATCCTCAGTTCGCATTTGCTGGACCTGGTGCAGGAAGTCTGTACCCACCTGTTGATCCTGAAGGAAGGCCACAAGCTCGCGGACGGGTCGGTCGCCGAAGTGCGTGCGCGTTACGCGGTCGATGGCGATGCCAGCCTGGAAGACGTGTTCTTCCGCGCCACCGGTGAAACGGACGACGTGCGCGCGTGAGCACCACTGCATCGGGCAACCGGCTGTTCGCCGTGGTCGGCGCGTTCGTCTACCTGCAGGCGACGTCGCTGTACAACAACCTGCGTCAACGCGTGCTGCGGCTGCGCCAGCCCAAGTACCTGTTCGGGGCGCTGGCAGGCGCCGCCTATCTGTATGCGTTCGTGTTCCGCAAGATGTTCCAGGCAGGTCCGGGCAACGCCGTCCCTGGCTTTGCGATGTCTCCTGAAATGCTCGGCGATCTGTCCATGCTGGTCGCAATCGGGTTGGCGCTGTATCTGCTGCTGGACTGGATATGGTCGGGCGATGATGCGCAGCTGGGTTTCAGCGAAACTGAAATCGCGTTCCTGTTCCCGGCGCCGCTCACCCGCACCACCTTGATCCAGTTCAACCTGCTGCGCTCGCAGTTGATGATTTTCTTCTCGTCCTTTTTGTTGAGCTTGTTGCTGCGGCGGGGCGGCTCGTTGGGCGGGCAGCATCCGTTGCAGTACGCCGTGGGACTGTGGTTGCTGTTATCGACAAGCCGGCTGCATGTGCTGGCGGCATCGTTCGTCTGCGCGCGGCTCGCAGGGTCCGGAGTCAGGGCGTGGTTGCGCCGGATGCTGGTGTCCGTGCTGGCCGTGCTGGTCGTGCTGGCGTGTTGGTGGCCGCTGCGTGGGTATCCACTGCCCGCCATCGACACGTGGTCGAACATGGCGACGCTGCATGCCTGGTTCCAGGGGATTGTCGGCACCGCGCCGCTGTCGTGGTTGCTGGTGCCTTTCCACTGGGCGGTGGCGCCGATCTTCGCGGCCGATGCCGCCGCGTTCCTGCGCGCGTTGCCGGCCGCGCTGGGATTGCTGGTCCTGCACTACATCTGGGTGGTGCGTGCGCAGGTCTCGTTCGAGGATGCCTCGATCGTGCATGCCGAGCGGCGGGCGAAGAAGGTGTCGGCGATGCGCGATGGACGCATGCGTGGCCGTGCGCCGACCAAGCCGCGCAGTGAACCGTTCCGCCTGGTTGCGCGCGGCTTCCCGCCGCTGGCGTTCCTGTGGAAAGGACTGGTGGCGATGGGCCCGGTGTTTCGCCTGCGCACCTGGCTGATCGCCTGCGTGGTCGCATTCGCGGTGGGCCAATGGCTTGCGGCCGACCCGCGTTACAAGGTCGCGCTGCTCGCGATTGGTTCGGCGGCCCTGATGATCGGCGCCTGGGGCCTGCTGTTCGGACCGATGCTGATGCAGCGCGGCTTGCAGCGCACGCTGGATTACATGGACATCCTCAAGGCCACGCCATTGCAAGGCCGGCAAATCGCGCTGGGAGAATTGTCGACGCCCACCGCGGTGATGGTCAGCGTGCTGTGGTTGTTGCTCATGATCGCCGCGCAGTCGTTCATTGCCACCGGCGGGCGCGGTCCGTTCACGCCTGTCGTCATTGCCACTGCGGCGGTTGGTGTGGCCCTGCTGGTACCGGCGCTGTGTGGGCTGATGCTGTGCGTGCCGTTCGCGGGGATCCTGTATTTCCCGGCGTGGGTGTCGCCACAGCGCGGTGGTGGACGCGGCGTCGAGGTCATGGGCCAGCGCCTGATCTTCATGGCCGGCTACATGCTGACGCTGGTCATCGTCGCCATTCCGGCCGCAGTAGTGGGAGGGCTCGGATTCCTGCTGCTGTATTGGCTGGTAGGCATGGCCGCAGGCCTGTTGACCGGTGCTGTCCTGGCGTCCGCGGTATTGGCGCTGGAACTGCATTGGGCGCTGGGACGGCTCGGCCGCCGCATCGACCAGTTCGACGTGTCGCAGGAACTGCGCTGAGCCACTTCACCTGCAGGTCGCAAGCTCGGTACTGATGCCGAGGTGGTGCTCCGTCAGGCGATTGATCGCGACTTTTTTGGTTTGACTGGGCGCGCAATCGCCAGCTGATCGCGCGCCGACGTCGCGGCGTCGCGCACGCAGCAATCGTGCTGGTGGTCGTTGACCAACCCCATCGCCTGCATGAAGGCATACATCGTGGTGGGACCAACGAACTTCCAGCCGCGCTTCTTCAAATCTTTCGACAGCGCGATCGATTCCGGCGAAGTGATGAACGTGCGCACCACTTCGGTGGTGAGCTTTTCCGGACGGCCGTGGGTGTCCACTTCGAACTGCCAGAAATACCTCGCCAGCGACCCGAACTCACCCTGCAATTCGATCGCGCGGCTGGCGTTGTGGATCACCGCTTCGATCTTGCCGCGATGGCGGACGATGCCGGCATCGGCCAGCAATCGCGCCACGTCAGCCTCGTTGTAAGTCGCGACTTTACGGAAGTCGAAGCCATCGAACGCAGCGCGGAAGTGTTCGCGCTTGCGCAGGATCGTGATCCAGCTCAGGCCGGCCTGGAAGCCTTCCAGGCTGATCTTCTCGAACAGGCGGATCTCGTCGGTGACTGGCCGGCCCCATTCCTGGTCGTGGTAGGCGTTGTAGACCTCGGAGCCATCGGCCCAGAAGCAGCGTATCGGTGTTTTCATCGGATGCCTGCAGGGCACACCTGCGGTCCACAGGAGATGCGCCAGCCTAAACCAGCCGACGGATGGTGGCCTGCCTGGCGCGTGCGCCGCGTTGCCACAAGAGCGCCGCTGCCTGAGCGGTATTTACCCGGAGAGTGCGATGACGCCCAAAATCCTGATTCCCTCGACGCTGGCATGCGCGGTATTGCTGGCGGCCTGCAACCCAACCCCAGCCGACCCGGCCGCCACCGTAGCCCCGCCGCAGGTTGCGCCCGCCGTCGCCCCGGCAGCGGCCTCCGATCCGGGCGCACCCACGGTGGACGTGGACCAGCTGGCTGAGCGCATCGTTACCCAGAGCGCAGGTGTCAAGGAGGGCGAGGTGGTGATGATCACTGGCCTGCCGCGGGACACCGACCTGCTCGAAGCGCTGGCATTCCAGGTCCGCAAGCAGGGTGCGTTCCCTTGGCTGATGTATGGCAGCGAACGCCTGAGCAAGCGCATGTTCTTCGATGTCCCGGCCAAATATGACAGCCAGCAGGACCCGGCCGAGATGGCGATGGCCAAGGCAGTGGACGTCACCATCTCGCTCGGCAATGGGCAGACCCCGGATCTGTTCGAAGGGGCCGACCCGGCGCGGATGGCTGCCCGTTCCAAGGCCAGCAGCGCAGTGGCCGATGCCATGCGTGCCAAGGGCGTGCGCTTGGTCGATATCGGCAATGGGCTGTATCCCTCGGCCTGGATGGCGGAGCGTTTTGGCATGGACCAGTCGGCGCTTTCGAAGATGTTCTGGGACGGCCTCAACATCGACTACAGCTCGCTGCAGGTCCGCGCCGGCGAAGTGCAGGCCAAGCTCGGCGGCAAGCATGAAGTGCATGTCACCCATCCCAATGGCACCGACCTGCGCTTTTCAATTGGCGGGCGTCCGGTGGTGGCCAGCGACGGCTTGATCTCGGAAGCCGACCGCAAGGCAGGAGGCGCGGCGCTGTCGGTCTACCTGCCGGCCGGCGAAGTCATGACGTCGGCGGTGCCGGGCAGTGCCAGCGGCAAGCTGGTGGAAAGCCACAACTTCTATCGTGGCAAGCCGGTGGACGACCTGACCATGCAATTCGTAGCTGGCAAACTGGTATCGATGACCGGCAGCGGCGCAGGTTTCGCCGACATGAAGGCCGAATACGACGCCGTGCAAGGCGCGGGCAAGGATCAGTTCGGCGCCTTCGACCTGGGCATCAATCCCAACATCCATCTGCCGGCGGATGCCAAGGTGGGTAACTGGGTGCCAGCCGGCACGGTCACGGTCGGCTTTGGCAGTGATGTCTGGGCGGGAGGCAGCAACACCACGCCCTATGGCCGCTTCGTCAACCTGTCCGGGGCGACGGTGACCCTGGACGATACCGTTGCGGTGGACAAGGGCGCGCTGAAGCTCTGAGCGTTCCATGGCTGTCCTGGCGTCGTTTCCCGGAGCCAGGCCAGCCATGACTTCCTGCACGTGTGGCAGTTGAATTGGTGTATTACATTACCAGCACACCAATACAACAGAGCAGGAGAACGACATGTTTGCCACCCAGTCCCCCCGCCCGAGCGCCTATGCCGAGCGCCGCCTCACCCCGCGCCGTGGGGACGGTAGCGCCGCGCCCGCCCGCATCCACCGCGAACGCGATTTTGGCGTCGGCTATGGCAACAGCAGTGGCTATGCCAGCAACCGCAGCTATGCCACGCCCCAGGCCGCGTATTTCCGCTGCCGCTGAGTCTGAGCGGCAGGGGTGTTGCCGGGCCTCCCCCCCGGCGGCATCCCTGCCGTGTTTTGTGTGAATTCGCAGAATTCCATCGCGTAGACTGACCCTGTTCCCTTGGGGAGGGACGTGGTCGATGCCAGATTCGCTGTCTACCGATTCAACCAGCAATGTGCCCGGCCAGTCCTGGCTGGCGCAGGATGGCAATGCAAGGCGGGCGACCCTGACCCGCATCGTGGTGCGTATTTCCCGCGAAGCACTGCAAGGCGAAGGCCTGCAGGCGATGTTGCAAGGTATTTGCGCCTGCCTGGTGGCCGAGTTGCCAGTGGCCATCGCCAGCGTGATCCTGCTGAATGAAGAAAAAACGCATTTCGTCAAAGAGGTCTATGCAGGCGACGTGACCATGTCGCCCCTGGCGCTTGCCGATGACTGGCCTGTCAGCCGAGGAGGGGCCGGGCGGTGCGCACGCACTGGGCGGCCACAGCTCATCGCCGACGTGGACGCCGATCCGGACTACGTTGCCGGAAATTCCTATGTACGTTCCGAATACCTGGTGCCGATTCGCCACGGCCAGCGGATGCACGGGGTACTCAACATCGAATCGACCCGCACCGATTTCTTCGACGCGGAATCCTGCGCCGTGTTCGACGCGGTGTCGCATCTGGTCGCAGGTGCCATCCATTTCGCGCGCATGGCCGATGAGCTGAAGCTTGCCAATCGCAAGCTGGAACGCATGTCGATGAGCGATGGCCTGACCGGGATCGCGAACCGCCGCTGCTTCGACCAGCGCCTGCACTCCGACTGGAAGCGATTGGCCGCCAGCGGTGAACCACTGGCGCTGCTGCTGGCCGACGCCGATGCCTTCAAGCCGCTCAACGATGCCAACGGGCATCTGTATGGCGATGAATGCCTGCGCGAACTGGCACGGGTCTGCGAAGGCTTCGTCGAATCCGAGCACGATCTGGTGGCGCGTTTTGGCGGCGAGGAATTGGTCCTGCTGTTGCCGGGCCGCAGCTTGGTCGAAGCCAATGAAGTGGCCGAGCGCGTGCGCGCCGCGGTGGAAGCGCTGGCGATGCCGCATCCGGATTCGCCGGTCTCTGCACACGTGACCATCAGTATCGGCGTCACTGCAATAGTGCCGGATGCCACGCAGCCACCGGAAACGCTGGTGGCGATGGCTGACCGAGCGCTGTATTCCGCCAAGCTGCAGGGCCGCAATCGCGTGCAGGTGTACGTGCCTGGTTGATCGACGGCATCATCGCCGTGACTGTCGTCATCGCGCTGCAAGGGGACAACCATGCGGTTCACAAGAGTCACCCAGCGTCTGCGTGAGCACGACTGGACAGCGGCGCTGATCGAGCTGGTCATCGTCATCGTCGGCATCCTGATCGCGTTGCAGGTCAGTAACTGGAACCAGGACCGCATCGATGCCGCGCGTGGCCAGCGCTATACCCAACGCATCCATGACGACGTGCAAGCCGATATCCGGAACATGGCCAAGACCCGTGTCTTCTGGAAGATGGTCGCCGGCTTCGGCAAGCAAGCTTTGGCCCATAGCGAACAAGGCACGCTGGTGGATGGCTCGCCGTGGAAGACCGTGCTGGCGTATTACCAGGCGGGGCAGCTGCTGCCATTCGAACTGGACGACACCACCTTCAACGAATTGCGCGATGCCGGCGACCTTGGGCTGATCGAGGATGAAAGCCTGCGCCGGGACCTCTCAAGCTATTACCGCGCCACTGGCGCGGGCGTGACCGCGGATATCCTGCGTCACAATCCGGCCTACCGCGTGCAGATCCGTAGCCTTGTTCCCGCCGAGGTGCAGGACTACATCTGGTCCACCTGCTTCCGCCAGCTCAAAGGGGTGGACCAGGAACTGATCGATTGCACATCACCTATT
>JBKJOY010000261.1:0-3940 GCA_046595415.1 Thermomonas sp. | reverse complement strand
TCGCCGGCGCGTGGATCGCGAGTTTCCTGCTGTTCCTGTGCGGGTACGTGGCATTTCTGTTGCCTGTCGTACTTGGCTCGATTGCGTGGATCGCACTGTTCGGCATGGACACCGATGGCGATGGCCAGGTCGACTTGGGCCCGGCATTGAGGCTGGTTGGTATCTTCGGTTTCCTCGTTGCCAGTTGCGGGCTTTTGAATCTGCGTGTCATTGGATCCAATGACCTGTCGTCAGGCAGCGGCGGCGTGCTCGGCTCGCTCGTGGGCAATTCTCTGAAGCTGATGTTCGGCCCGCTGGGTGCCAACCTGTTCCTGCTCAGCCTGTTCCTGATCTCGGTGACGCTGGCCACCGGCCTGTCGTGGCTCGCCGTCATGGACCGCATCGGCCAATGGACGCTGGCGTTGCCTGACGTCCTTGGCAAAGTATTTCGCAAGAGCGGAAAGCACGCCACTGAATGGAGTGAGGCACGTGCCTTCCGCGAAGAGCGGGACCAATCGCGCAAGGTCGATTCCGGACTGCGTGCCAAGCGGGCCCCGGTCAAGATCGAGCCACCGGCGGCTCCTGTCGTCGAAAAAAGCGACCGCGCCAAGCGTGAACAGCAGATCCCGCTGTTCCATGTCGGCGACGGCTCAGGCATCCCGCCCTTGGCCTTGCTGGACGATCCCAAGCCGCAGCCCAAGGGCTACAGCGAGGAGACACTGGAAACGCTTTCGCGGCAGATTGAATTCAAGCTCAAGGATTTCCGAATCGATGCCGAGGTCGTTGGCGCCTATCCGGGACCCGTGATCACCCGTTTCGAAGTGCAGCCCGCTCCAGGCGTGAAAGTCAGCCAGATCAGCTCGCTGGACAAGGACATCGCCCGCGGCCTGAGCGTGAAGTCGGTGCGCGTGGTCGACGTAATTCCGGGAAAGTCTGTGATTGGACTGGAAACTCCGAACACCCATCGCGAGATGATCTATCTCAGCGAGTTGCTGCGTTCCAAGGAATACGACAAATCCCCCAGCCCGCTCACGCTGGCGCTTGGCAAGGACATTGGTGGGCGCCCGACCGTGGCCGACCTTGCGCGTATGCCGCACCTGTTGGTCGCCGGCACCACTGGCTCGGGTAAGTCCGTCGCGGTCAACGCGATGGTCCTGAGCCTGCTGTACAAGGCGTCCGCCAAGGATGTCCGGATGCTGATGATCGACCCGAAAATGCTGGAGCTTTCGGTGTACCAGGGCATCCCGCACCTGCTGGCGCCAGTGGTCACCGACATGAAGGAGGCCGCCAACGGCCTGCGCTGGTGCGTGGCGGAAATGGAACGTCGCTACAAGCTGATGAGCGCGGTCGGCGTGCGCAACCTGGCGGGTTTCAACAAGAAGGTGCGCGACGCGATTGAGGCCGGCCAGCCGATGATGGATCCGCTGTTCAAGCCGAATCCGGAACTCGACGAAGCGCCGCGCCCACTGCAGCCGTTGCCGTTCATCGTCATCTTCATCGATGAATTCGCCGACATGATGGTCGTCGTCGGCAAGAAGGTCGAGGAGCTCATTGCCCGCCTGGCGCAGAAGTCCCGCGCCGCCGGCATGCACCTGATCCTGGCCACCCAGCGGCCTTCGGTCGATGTCATCACCGGGCTGATCAAGGCCAACATCCCGACCCGCATCGCGTTCCAGGTCAGCAGCAAGATCGATAGCCGCACGATCCTCGATCAGTCCGGTGCGGAGACGCTACTGGGCCATGGCGACATGTTGTACATGCCGCCCGGCACCGCCATGCCGGAGCGCGTGCACGGCGCGTTCGTCAGTGACGAAGAAGTGCATCGCGTGGTCGAGCACCTGCGCCAGAGCGGCGGCGGTTCCGATTACATCCAAGGTGTGCTGGAGGATTCGCAGACGATGTACGACGGCACCAGCGTGGGCGCAACCGGCCTGCCGGAAGCCGCCAGCGGCGGAGGGGACGAGTCCGATCCGTTGTACGACGAAGCAGTCAGGATCGTCACTGAGACGCGCCGCGCCTCGATTTCTGGTGTGCAACGCCGACTCAAGATCGGCTACAACCGCGCGGCAAGACTGGTCGAAGCGATGGAAGCGGCTGGGGTCGTCAGCACGCCCGAACACAACGGCGACCGCAGCGTATTGGCGCCGCCACCGCCACGGCCATAGGCCTTTGCGGTGCCGGCGTGCACGCGCATTCAGCTTTGCTCGGACACACTGCAATCAACTGATGCAGGGAACACTTCGATGAATTCATCCATGAAACTCCTGACCCGGGCGATGGCCGTGGGCTTGTTGTCGATGATTGGCGCCGCCAGTGCTGGTGCACGCGATGACCTCAATGCGTTTACCAAAGGCCTGAAGGGACTCGACGGGCAATTTACCCAACAAGTCTTCGGTACCAATGGCAAGCAGAAAGAGCAATCCAGTGGCCGCGTGGCGGTGGCTGCACCCCGTCTGTTCCGCTGGGAATACGTCAAGCCGTATGCCCAACTGATCGTGGCCGACGGCACCACCGTGTGGGTGCATGACCCCGACCTGCAACAGGTGAGCAAGCGCGCGCAGGGTGCCGAAGAGGCGAATAGTCCGCTTGCGATCCTGCTGGAACCGGCAAAACTGGACCGCGATTTCACGGTGAAGGATGCCGGCACGGTGGCTGGTGTCAACTGGCTGCAGGTCACCCCGCGCAACGCCGATGCAGCGTTCAAATCAGCCAAGCTGGGCTTCAATAAGTCTGGCCTCTCGCAGATGGAATACGTGGACGCCCTTGGGCAACGTACCCGTATCTCGTTCCGCGGCTGGAAGCGCAATCCAGCGTTCGCCAAAGGTACGTTCGTGTACGTGCCGGCAAAAGGCGTGGACGTGATCGGCGGTTGATCGCATGGGTTCAGGGCCGGTTTCATCAAAGCCGGCCGGTCTCACATGGGCTCCACGCCATAGCGTCGACAGTGGCATCCAATTTCTGGACGTCGAGGTCTGTCGCATGCGTTACGTCAACTTCGCCATCTTGCTTGCTCTGGCTGGTTCCGTTTCAGCGCAGACGCCAGCCATTGTTCGCGTGCAAGGACATAGCAACGCATCAGCCTCACTTGGCGAGACCACTGACGAGAGCGCCGCGCATGCCATCAACGATGCGACCGCTGCGGCCATTATCGGCGCACTGCAGTCCCGGTTCGATGGTCAGTCTGTGGAATTCCGGCTAGCGGATGTCCGGAGCAAACGCGCCAGTCTCCGGGCGATCGCTCTACATGGTCGTGGTGAGATGCGATTCGATGCTGCGGGCGAGTGGCTCCCGATCCGCTTCGATGCGCTTTACGACACCGACACGCAGACCGTGCAAAGCCCGAGTATCACCTTGGGTGCGAAGTAGTCGCCGAGCGATGCCGCAACACTTCAGCTTGATCGGTTGCAAACACGCGTCGACAAGCCGAGGGCGTCGGCCTTTGGATCGCGGGACGTTAGGTGAGGTCGTCATCTCTCGATGAGGGCGAACGCATTCTCGTACTTGCTCGCACTGCGCCGTCCCGGTGATAGCAGCATTATGATGGTTCAACTTATTCGTCAACCAAGCCGTGCCAGCACACACCCGCACTCCTGACCTGATTCCAAGCGAAGACACGGATCGCATGCGACCGCTCGCCGAGCGCATGCGGCCGCGCATCCTGGATGACATGGTTGGGCAGCGGCGCTTGCTCGCAACAGGGTCTGCATTACGGCGCGCCATCGAGGGCGGGCACGTGCACTCGATGATTTTGTGGGGGCCACCCGGCTGCGGCAAGACGACGCTGGCCTTGTTGCTTGCCCGTTATGCGGACGCCGAATTCGTCGCGATTTCAGCCGTGCTCTGCGGTTTGCCGCAGGTGCGCGAAGTACTTGCCGAGGCCCAACGCCGGTTTGATGACGGACGTCGAACCGTGCTCTTCGTCGATGAGGTCCATCGCTTCAACAAAGTGCAGCAGGATGCG
>JBKJOY010000163.1:0-7345 GCA_046595415.1 Thermomonas sp. | reverse complement strand
GACGTTGAAGCAGTATCAGATCAGTGCGCTGGTCGTGTTTGCCGCGTTGCTGGTTGTGTTGATTGGCTTGTTTCGCTGCAGGACAGCCGGCTGACAACGGCAGTCGCCAATGAGCGCCTTGAACAAATGCAGCAAGTGCAAGGCCTGGTCGCCGAAATTGGCCGACAGGGCCTGGAATCGCGAGGCCAGCAAATCGTCGGTAACCAGGGCGTCACCGGCTACGTGGCGCAAGCACTCGGCGGCTCATTGCCGGGGGTGGTGTTTGACACCGCATCGCTGGTCGACCTGTTGCAGGATCGGCGCGACCAGATGGACTTGGCGGTGGCGGCGGTCATCGATGCACAGGGGCAGGTCGTGGCCAGCACCGAGCCGTTTGCCGCCGGTAGCGACTTCAGCAAGAACCCGCTGTACGTGAATGCCAGCAAGAGCGGCAAGGTGCAGACCGGCTTGATCGTCGATGGCGGGCGGCTGTTGCGCGTTTCGATCCAGCCGCTCGTGGATTACGGCGTCGGCGTGGCGCAACTGGTGGTGGCCGAGCGCATCGGCATCGAGCAAGCCAAGGCAATCGCTGACATTGGCCACGCGGATGTCGCGCTGCTGGCCGACACCAAGGATGGCCTGCTGATGGTGGCATCCACCTTGCCTGCCGACCAGCAGGTGGGCCTGCAGGACAGGTTGCCGGAGCGAGGCAAGCTTGACGTCGAGCATGGCCAGATTTCCTTGGGAGGCGCGCGCCAGGACGTGTCGGTTGAGCCTTTGTTTGGCGTGCCGCAGGCGCGACTGGTGTCGCTGGTGCGCCCGCGCACCGACATGGCGTCGTTCCTTGCATTGCGCATGCCATTCCTGATCGGTTGCGGGCTGCTGTTGCTGGCGCTTGCGGCGCTTGCCTGGTGGATCTGGCAGCAATGGTTGCGGCCAGCCGCGGCGCTGGTCGATGTGCTGGAACGCGCCGCGCAAACCAATGACGTGCACATGTCGGCGCCAGTTGGTGGTGCGGGTTCGCTGCGCCGGATCGGCGAGGCGATCAACCAGATCTTCAAGCAGCAGCAGTCGCGATAACGATCATGCGTCGCGCAGGCGCTCGGAATGGTATTTCAGCGCCTGACAAGAAGCCAACTTCCACAGGGGAAATTGCAATGCAAGCAACAGGATTGAACGCCGCACGCGTGGCGGGTGGGCATGTGCAGCGCAGGCGCGTCAGTCTTGCCATTTCGCTGTGCCTGCTGGGATGTGCGCTGGATGCGCAGGCGCAGGATGCGGCCGCGTTGCAGGACCAGGAACCGCAGGTGGCAGCCGTGCAAACGCCTACCGGCAGCAGCGGCAAATTGCTGCTCACCGGTGGCGTGACCCAGGTCGAAGGGTCGGCAGGTGGCGGGCTGGCTCCATGGGCGGTCATTGGCGGCTATGGCACGCGCGATCAGATCGGTGCGAATGCGTACTACACGCGGGTCAACCTGTCCGACTACAACCTGCAGAGTTATGGCGCGCTGGTCGGTATCCGCGACCGCGTCGAGCTCAGCGTGTCGCGCCAGGCTTTCGATACCGAAGCGGTCGGTACGGCGCTCGGGTTGGGGCGTGGCTTCACCATCCGTCAGGACACCTACGGGGTAAAGGTCAAGCTCGCTGGTGATGCCGTGCTCGAACAGGACCAGTGGATGCCGCAGATCGCCGTCGGCGTGCAACACAAGCGCAACGACCAGGGCGGACTGCTTGCGGCAATTGGCGCAAAGAGCGCCAGCGGCACGGATGTCTATGTCAGCGCGACCAAGCTTTATCTCGCCCAGAGCCTGCTGCTCAACGCCACGGTGCGCATGACCAAGGCCAACCAGTTCGGCATCCTCGGGTTTGGCGGCGACCGCCATGACCGCTACAAGCCCCAATTCGAAGGCTCGGCGGCTTATCTGCTCAATCGCAATCTGGCGATTGGCGCGGAGTACCGCAGCAAGCCTGACAACCTCAACATCGCCCATGAAGACAATGCATGGGATGCGTTCATCGCATGGGCACCGGTGAAGCACGTCTCGCTGACGGTGGCCTACGTGGACCTCGGCAACATCGTCATCCGTGACAATCAGCGCGGCTGGTACGCCTCGCTGCAGGTCGGCTTCTGAGCCGCCTGTACGTCACCTCGCCAAGCCCAGCTCGCGACCCGATCGCGCGCACTTAATCTGGACTCCTCAATGGAGCAATGCACATGAAAATTAAGATGAAAAAATCCTGGTTGCTGTCGTGCCTCGCGGTTGCGATGTGCGTGTCGTTTGCCGCGAATGCGCAGGACGCTGGCACCAATGCCGACACGCAGATGGACACAACCCCGCGGCTCGACCCCACCGCACCCAACCCCGCCCCGCCGCACCCGGAACTGGCTGGGGTGCTGCAGGACTTCGGCGGCAAGGACGGTTTGACCGCGATTGTTTCCACCTTCATGGACAACATGATGGCCGACCCGCGGACCCAGCCGTTCTTCGCCAACGTCGATCGGGAACGGGTCAAGCGCGAACTGGCCGAACAGTTCTGCGTGATCCTCGGCGGCGACTGCACCTACAGTGGCCGCGACATGCGCACCGCGCATGCGGGCATGAAAATCGACCGCAACAATTTCAATGCGTTGGTTGAAAACCTGCAGAAGGCGATGGACACCCACAAGGTGCCGTTCCGTTCGCAGAACAAATTACTCGCGGTGCTGGCTCCGATGCATCGCGAAGTAGTGACGCATTAAGCCGGTCTTTGCCTGATTGCATTGACTTGAAATGGGGTCGGTAAGCAACGTCCGTGGCGGGTGTTCCCTCCATCCGGCTCGGCGCTGCTCCGGCCCCGTTTCATCCAGTGCTGCTGGCAACCTTCAATGCAGGTCCCGCTCCACGAGTTGCAGGTTCTACATCAGGTCGTCAGTGCGCTGGACGGCGCGCTCCTGATGCAGTCGCGCCCGGCGTGCTTGGCGGCATAGAGCGTCCGGTCCGCCTCTGCAATCAAGTCGTCCATTCGGCTCTCGCTCGACGGCACGATGGTCGCCACGCCGATGCTGGTCGTGGTCACAGGATCACCGCCTGCCGTGGATCGATCCGTACCCGACAGCGCTGCAATCGCCTTGCGGATCGTCTCGGCCAACACCAGCGCTTGGGCGGATGTCGTCCTCGGCAACACCACGCAGAATTCCTCGCCGCCGTAGCGTGCGGCCGTGGCCTGCACCGGCAGTTGCGTCAACAGGATGGCGGCAACGTCCCGCAGTCGTGCATCACCTGCCTGATGGCCATGGCGGTCGTTGAATGCCTTGAAATGATCAAGGTCCAGCATCAACAGGGCCAGTGGCGTCGATGCATCGATACCCGCCTGCCATTCGCGCGCCATCGTTTCGAACAGGTGCCGCCGGTTGCCGAGACCGGTCAATGGATCCGTGTAGGACAGCCTGAGCAGCTCCTCGTTGAGCTGGTGCAATTCCTGCTCGCGGCCTTTCAATTCGGCAGTGCGTTGCTGGACCATCTCGGCAAGCTGCGCAGTGCGCTGCCGAAGCTGGCGTTCCCGCCACTTGAGTACCAACCAGAAAATTCCCAGCGCTGCCAGTAGCGCGGCTGCGCGCGCGCCAGGTGTGCGCCACCATGCCTGTGGCACGTCGACGGCGAAGGTGATCGGCGTGGCCAATGTGCCCATCGCGTCACGGGCGTCGATGCGAAATTCGTGGCGACCGTCGCCCAGGTTGACCAGTCGATGCCGATTGTCGGTCGTCCACGGCGCGTCACTGCGACCGGGGACTTCGACGATCCGGTATTGGTTGGCGCGCTCATCCTCGCCAGTCAGCAAATCGAACTGCAATTCGACCACGCTGTTGCGCGCGGGCAGTTTGAATGACTGGCCGATGGTCGGAACCTCGGTCCGGATGCCATCCACCAGCGCGGCGGACAACAACAGCGGCGAAGTTTTGCGCGTAGCCGCACGCGGCGGCGTGTAGACCGCCGCGCCGCCCACCGTGCCGATCCACACGCGTCCGTGGTCGTCCACCTGCATCGAATTGGCGTTGCATTCGTCGTGGGGCAGGCCATCTGCGCGATGGAATATTGTGGATTGATATCCGGCTGCCGCGGGCTTCAGTCGAACCACGCCGTAGTCCGTGCATGCCAGCAGGCTGCCCGTGCCATCACGCACCGCCCCATACACCATGGGCACCGGCAGCGGCGGCAACGCCGGCCGCGTCACCAGCCGCGGCACATCCGGGTTGCCGATGTCCACCCGCAGCAGGCCGCTCTTGTTACTGCCGATCCACAGCACCGGACGGTTGCTGGCATCACGGATCAAGCGCATGTCGTACAGCGCATCCAGCGGAATGCCGATGTCCTGCCCGAAGAAATCCCACTTGCCGCCATGCAGGCGGCCGAGGCCGTGGTCAGCCGTCGTCATCCACACATCGGCGCCGACGCGCAAAGCGCCGTAGGCGCGGGACGGCATGCCCTGGTCCGCGTGGTACCAGTGCCAGGTGCGTCCATCCCAATGCGCGATCCCGTGGTTGCGCGTGCTTGCCCACACGCCATCGGCATCGGCCAGCAGCAGGCTCACGGCTTCGTTGTCATCCTTGGGCCAAGGCGTGGGAAGCTCGACGAAGCGGCTGCCTTGCAGGCGCAAGATGCGGCCGCTCCATGCACCCACCCAGAGGGCGCCATCGCGGCTGCCATCCGGGACGCGTCCGACGCTTCGAATGGTTTTTTCCGGCAGGCCGTCAGCCGCGCCATAGGCATGCCATTGCCCGTCTTCGTAACGTTGCAGGCCGTCACCATCGGTCGCGACCCAGATACGCTCGCTGCCGCCGGGCAATGGCTCAACCAGCAGCCCCCAGACGCCATTGCCGCGGTTGCCCAGCGTACTCACCAAGCGCCACAGACCGGTCAGCGGCGTGCGCACGGCGCCAGTGTCCGTGCCTATCCAGATCAGCGGATCCCCCTGTGCGTTCCTGCCCGGGGTCAGGGTGCGGACGCGGCCCGTCTGCTGCGGAATACGCGGGTCGCCCTTGGTCCAACTGCCATCCGCCCGCAACACCGCCAGGCCATCGCGCGTGCCGATCCAGACGTCGTTGGCTGAACCGGCAACCGACACCAACTCGATGTCAGCCACGAAGTCGCTGGGAAGCGGGCTGTTGCCGGTGTGCCAACGGGTCCACGTGTCGTCTTGCCAGCGCGCAAGACCACCGCCTTGCATGCCTACCCACAATGCCGCCGACGCGCCCGCGCGTGGTTGCAGGGTCAGGGTCAGGATTTCGTTGGTGCGCGGCCCCGGCCCCGGAATGACCACTGGCGCGCAACTGTCGCCGTCGCACCGTTGCAGCCCGGCCCCGAACGTGGCCAGCCAGTAACGCTGTGGTTGGCCTGCGCGTTCCGGCTCAAGCGCAAGGTCGAAGATCTCGCGCTTGGCCAGCGTCGCTGGTAGTGGCCATGCCTGCCATTGGCCATCGCGCAGTTCGGCGACCCCGCCGCCGACCGCGAAGATGCGCTCGCCTTGCGCCGACGCGGAGGCATGCAGGCGTTGCACGCGCCGCTCGTCGAATGGCGAGCCCAGCGACGACCAGCGACCGTTGCGCAAACGCCAGATGCCGCCGCTGTCGACCGACACCAGCAAGCTGTCGTCTGCGGTGACCAGCAGGTCCAATATTTGCCGATCCAGCACGCCACCGGGCCCATGCTCCGGGACCATGCGCGCGCCGCTTTGGCGCGCAAGACCGCGCATCGTGCCGACCCAGGTTTGTCCATCGCGTTGGGTCGCGATGGCATTCACGGTCGGGTCTGGCAATCCCTCGCCGACTTCAAAGACGTCCGACGGCAGCCAGCCCAAGCCATGCAAGCTCGGGGTGTCGGCAGTGGTGGTCGATGAGGCGGATGCGGGTGTCGAGGCAAACCCGACCGCACACCCGAGCAGCAGCGCGACCCCCAGCAAGGCGGTCGTGCACAGGCGCAGGTGACTGGATGTGATGTGCGCCATGCGGTTTCCGGTAGGCCGCGTAAGACTCTAGCAATACCCGTGCCAAAGCACACTCATCTACGCGGTGTCAGCGGCTTGCGACCTTGGATCGGTCAGCAGGATGACCCTAGCCGCCGCTCTTCTTGCCCATCGTCTTGCCAAGCGCCGCACATGGGTCGGGGCGTGTCGCCGCAACGATACGATGCACCTGATCGAACTCGCCCGGCGACGCTGCCTGCTCCACGTAACCAACGCTCATCGTGGCCAGCCCTTGCTGGCGCAGCCAGTACGGCACGGCGATGTCGCGGCGCACATGGCCGTTGCCTGCGATCAGCACCACGCCATCGGCAGCATGACTGCGCAGGGTTTCGGCCATCACCACATCGCGCGCAATTTGTGCGCGCGCCATCGGTTCCAGCATCTCGTCTGGCAGCATCCCGCAATGGCCGCTGCGTACTTCCTCGATCTGCGCGGACAGCACCGCCGACGGTAGCGGCTTATCCAGGCCATAACGGGTGATCTCGCCCGCATCCAGTGCGGCTGGCAAGCCGTCCTGGATCACCTTGCCGGCATCCGCGCGCGACAGGTTGGCGGCCAACAGTGGCAACTTGTACTGCATCGCCAATGCGATGACGGGCTTGTAGAACGCCCAGTTCCAGCTGGACTTGCCGGGTGCGGCGCGCGTGACCACGCAATCGACATCGGCGCACTCGCGCAGTGCGGCGTTCAAGTCTGCCTGATGCTCGCGGTCGAACTGCTCCATCGCAACGGCCGGGCGCCAACCCGCTTCGATGCGTTGTCTTAAAGCTTCCGCGCGCTGGCGGTGGCCCTCGCCGTTGTCATGGGTTTCGCCGAGCAACAGCACCGCGGTCATCGCCACCGGATGCGGGTCTGGAGTGGGTGCCACTTGGCAAGACGACACCACGACGGCGGCCAGCGCCGCGGCCAAGACAAGCTGGAGATTGGGTCTGGTCATCAGCGCGGCTTCGCGTTCGGGGAAGTCAGCTTGACACGGCGCGGCACGGCTGGCCGTTCAGCCCGTCAATTCCCGTTGACTCCGCCAAATCCAGCTGCAACTGCGTGCCACGTGCGTCCACTGAAATGCCCATCCAGGAGTCTTCCATGTCATCCGTGCTGAAACCTTGTGTCCTCGCAGCAGCGCTCGCCGTGCTGGTGTCGGCGTCAGTCCAACCCGTCAATGCACGCGCGCTTGGCGGCGCCGATCAGCCCGCGGCGCAGACGCCTGCCGACCAACCTTCGGCTACCCCGCGCGGTGCCACGTTCATCGTCCCCGCAGGATTCACCCAGCGCGTGCAGGGCAATGCGGTGATGCTGATGCCGCCGGAAGCCGATGGCTCCCGCATCGCGATTGTCGATGCGGTGGCCGACAACCCCGACGCCGCCG
>JBKJOY010000004.1:0-4401 GCA_046595415.1 Thermomonas sp. | reverse complement strand
CGCGCGCGCGATCGCGCTGGCATCGAACGCTGGCTGGCTGCGCACATGCCCGCCTGACATCGCAGCAGCGAGCCGCACCTCGGGCGGAAAAGGGGTCAGAGTGAAGTTTCCTGGCCGAGGGCATGGCGAAAACCGATTCTCATCGGCAGGAAATTCACTCTGACCCCTTTTCCGCAGCACGCGTGGTGCGGTTCGCACCCGCCCGATGTCAGGCGGGCATGTGCGCAGCCAGCCAGCGTTCGATGCCAGCGCGATCACGCGCGCGCAGCAGGGCGGGTGCATGCGCTCGCAGCGAAGCCAGGTCGCAGCCGCGGATCGCACGCCGCACTTCCAGCAGGGTGCCCGGATGCAGGCTGAGCTCGGACAGCCCAAGCGCCAACAGCATCGGAGTGAACATGGCATCGCCGGCGATCTCGCCGCACACCGACACCGGCCGGCCGCGGCGGTTGCCGACGCGCACCACGTCGCGGATCAGCCGCAACAGGGCGGGATGCAGTGGCGTGTACAAGTCGCCGAGTGCATCGTTGTTGCGATCGGCGGCAAGCAAATACTGGACCAGGTCATTGGTACCGATCGACAGGAAATCACAGGCGCCAATGGATGTCGGCACGGACAACGCGGCCGACGGGACTTCGATCATCGCGCCCAGCGGGACCTTCGCTGCCATTTCCGAACCGTCGCTGGCGACTTCGCGCATCGCCACCCGCAGCATGTCGCGCACCGCAAACATTTCCTCGGCACCGCTGATCATCGGCACCAGGATCCGCACCGGGCCGTAGCCCGAGGCGCGCACGATCGCGCGCAACTGCGTGTGCAGCAGGGCCGGGCGCGACAGCGACAGGCGCACGCCGCGCAGGCCAAGCGCCGGGTTCGGCTCGTTGCGCAGGGCCAGGCCGGTGTTGTCGGCTTTGTCGGCACCGACATCCAGCGTGCGAATCGTCACCATGCGCCCGGTCATGCCCAGCACCACATCGCGATAAACCCGGAACTGGGTCTCTTCGTCCGGGATTTCGTTGTTGTTGATGAACAGATATTCGGTGCGGTACAGACCGACACCGGCCGAACCCAACGCATGCGCTTCCGCGACGTCCTCGCGTGATTCGGCATTCGCCCATAACTTGATGTCGATGCCGTCCAGGGTGCGGCTGGGTTCGCGGCGCAGGCGGTTGAGCTGGCGTTGTTCGCGCCGGGCATCGACCACACGCTCGTGGTGCGCGCGCAGGTCTTCAGCGTTGGGTTCCAGTACCACCAAGCCGCTGCTGCCATCGATGACCAGCACGTCGCCGTCGTTGATCTTTTGCAGGGCAGCCGCGGCGCCGACGACCAGCGGCAGATGCAGGCTGCGGGCCAGGATCGCGCTATGCGACAGCGCGCTGCCATTGGCGGTGACGACGCCCATGACACCCTGTACCTGCAGTTGCGCGAGTTCGGCCGGCGAAATGTTGTCGGTGACCAGGATCTCGCCAGCGACGCCCTGCAGGTCGGCATCGCGACGATGCAGGGCGGCGTGCAGGCGGCCAATGACCTGGTCGATGTCGTCGATGCGGCTGCGCAGGTAGGCATCGTCGATGCCGTCGAAGACAGAGGCGATGCGATCGCGTTGCAGGCGCAGTGCGTAGTCGGCCGAATAGCGTCCGGTGCGGATCAGAGCATCGATGCCATGCAGGAGTTCCGGATCGTCCAGCAGCAGCGCATGCAGGTCGAGGAATTCACCGACCTCGTGGGCCAGTGCCCCATGCAGTCGTTCGCGCAACACGCGCATTTCTTCACGAACCGTGTCCACGGCATCGTGGATGCGTTGCAGTTCGGCTTCGACGTCCTCGGGCGCGATATGCGCTTCTTCAACGTCCAGTGCGTGCGGTAGCCGCACGCGTGCTCGTCCAAGCGCGCTGCCGCGTGCGGCGGCGTTGCCTGAGAGGACTTTTCGCATCAGCTGTCCTCGTCAAAACGGCGTTCGAACAGTGCGCTCACTGCATCTGCGGCGGCTTGTTCGTCCTCACCGTCGACGCGCAGGACGATCGTGGTTCCGGTGGCTGCAGCCAGCAGCATTACGCCCATGATGCTCTTGGCGTTGACCTCGCGGCCGCGCGCTTCCAGCGTTGCTTGGCAGCGGAACGTGGACAGCAGTTGGACAAGCTTCGCGGTGGCGCGCGCGTGCAGGCCGAGGCGGTTGATGATGGTCAGGTCGCGCTGGATCATGGGTGGTTCCGTGCTGGGTTTGCGGCATGGTTGCAGTCTTCGAATCGCGGTCTGGATCGCGCTTTTGGCAGCTCAGGCGTCGTCCAGGATGACCCCATTCCGGGCTCCGGCGGTCGCAATAGCAGGCAGTTCATCCAGTTCCAGGTCGGCGTAGTTCATCACCCTCAGCAGCATCGGCAGGTTGAGCGCGGACACGCGCCGCACCGGCGTACCCAGGCGCGCGAGGCGCGCGGCGATGTTGCTGGGGCTGGCGCCGTACAGGTCGGTGAGCACCAGCACACCATCGCCACCATCCACCCGCCGCAGCGCCGCACTCGCATGCGGCAGCAGTTCATCCGCATCGGCGTCGAACGGAACTTCGAAGGCTTCGGTCGTGAGTGGCAGCTTGCGCATCAGGCGCGTGGCGACATCCAGCATCGGCTTGCCAATGCCTTCATGGGTAACGAGCAGGATTCCGACAGTCATGCCAGCAAGTTAGCAGACCCCGGTGACGGCAAGGAAGCGCCGCGTCAGTCCGATTTCGTCGATGGATCCAGGATGAAGGGGAACGCTGGTCGATCGTTGGCAATGCAGCTTGGGTCGATCTTCGACATCGGCCGGTCAAGGAATGCAGCGAGCATGCGTTTGGCGCATGGGCTGCGCATGGCCACCGCATGGGTCATGTTCGGCATATTGAATAGTTGCGCATGGCCCAGGTGGGTGGCGGCGGCAACAGCAAATTCCAGCGGGCAACCAGCATCTATATCCGCAGTCAACAGCAGGGTCGGGATGTCACTGGTGACGGGCTGGTTTTCGATAGGATCTGGCGCGCCCACGTTGAAACCCTTGCAGGCATCGAAGTAACGCTTGGCGGCGCGCGCGGTGGCCTGCGCGATTGGATCGGTGCCGTGCAGGCCCTGGATAGCCGAGGGTGATTCGAACGCGAATTCTTCCTTGCACAAGTGGGTGAAGAATTGGCCTTCGTTATAGCCACTTTGATCCACCAGGAAGTCGTCGAGTGCGCTGCGGTCACCGCCGATAATCTGCTCGATGGTCGTCGGCAGGCTGCGCGCGCCTTCATCGTTGTACAGCGCGTCCAACAAATAAGCTGCCAGTTCCTCGGCCGCATAGCGATGGCCCTTGTCATTGCTGGGGGGTGATTCCAGCCACTGCCGGGTCATCGCATCCAGGCGTGTTTCCAGCCCGGGGTGACGGACATTGCAGGCGGCGTCTGCTGCGCAGAGCGCCAGCACCTGGCGGAATTCGCGCGATACCAGCGTGCCGATCGGGCCGGTCCAGCTCACTTCCGGTGGCCATGGCGAATCCAGTACCACCGCACGCAAGCCGGCTGGGTCGTGCTGCATCACCCCCATCGCGACGCGGGAACCATAGGAGACGCCATACAGGTTGTAGGTCGTGATCCCGAGCGCATTGCGCAGGTCGGCAAGGTCCTTCACGACCTCAGCCGTATTGAAGCGCGACAGGTCGATGCCTTGTTTACTGAGTGACTGCCCGCACGTCACCGCGTCGGCGGAGGCCTGATCGCTGGTCAGGCCGGCGTCGGACAGGCCAAGTGACCCGCAGTCGAGGCCGGGCGTGGACAACCCGGTGCCGCGTTCGTCGAGGAAGATCCAATCGCGATCTTCGGTGATAGGTGCGTTGTGTGCCTTGAGGCGCTTGGCCAAGCTTTCGACCACACCTCCACCGGGACCTCCGTGCAGGAAGATCACCGGGTCGGCCTTGGGGTGGTTCAGTGCACGTACCCGCACCACCGGCAGCGAGACCAGGCGGCCATTGCCCGAACCGCGGGTTTCCTCCACGACCAGCGTGCCGCATTCCACCGTGTTGGGGAGGACGCTGAAATCACCGTGGCAGGGCGAGGCTGCGTAGCCAAGTCGCGACGGGGTGAACGGGGTCTTCGTCGTGCCTGTGGATTGCGGCATACGCGTGCTGCACGCGGCGAGGGCAGCCATCAGGATCGGAACCAGCCAATGACGGACATGCATGTTCGGGCCTTGGTTGGGGGCGCGCGGCCCGCCGTGGCAGCCGAGGTCGATGCAACTGCAGCGACGTTCAATTGTCCACCACCTCGATGTGGTCAATCCAGTTCGCGGTGATGGGTTGCCACTTCTGCCCAGCCGTTGTCACGGCAGTGCCGCGCCAGCCGTTCTGCGAGGTATACCGAGCGATGGCGGCCGCCCGTGCAGCCGAAGGCGACGGTGA
>JBKJOY010000247.1:0-3098 GCA_046595415.1 Thermomonas sp. | reverse complement strand
TGCATCGAACCAGCGGTCGCGCGGCATCTGCATATCCACCGCACCGCCGGTATGGCGCACGACCAGCACCGTCTCGACCGAATTGGTGCCGGGCATCGCCAGCGCGGCATCCACGTTGGCCTTGAGCGGCACGCGCTTGCCGCCGCGCAGGCCTTCATCGGCGGTGATGATGAGTTTGCTTTCGCTGTCGGAAATGCGGTCCGCGATGGAATGCGCTGCAAATCCGCCGAACACCACCGTATGCACCGCGCCGATCCGCGCGCAGGCCAGCATCGCCACCGCGGCATCGGGAATCATCGGCAGGTAGATCGTGACCCGGTCACCCTTTGCGATGCCAAGCGCGCGCAAGGCGTTGGCAAGGCGGCACACGCGCGCATGCAATTGCCGGTAGCTGATGTGCTGTGCTGGCGCGTCGATGCTGTCGGGCTCGAAGATCAGCGCGGTCTTGTCGCCGCGGGTGGCCAAATGGCGATCCAGGCAATTGACGCTGACGTTGAGCTGGCCGTCCGCGAACCAGCGGATGTGGAAATCGTCCAGCTCGAAACTGACGTCCTTGCCCTGCGTCGGCGCCCGCATCCAGTCCAACCGCGCCGCCTGCTGCATCCAGAACGTGTCGGGATCCTGCATGGATTGCGTGTAGAGACGCTGGTACTCGTCACGGTTGATGCGGGCGTTGGCGGCGAAATCCGCGGGTACCGGATACAGCTCGGCGGTCATGGCGATGCGCTCTTTCGACGATGACCCGAGTGTAGCGCCCTGACTTCCTGCACATGTTCCTACGCAGGACCAGGCCACTATCGCCGGGTCTCCAACGATTGAGGATCCACCATGACCTCCCATTCACTTCGCCGCGGTGCACTCGCGTTTGCGGTCCTGCTTGCCCTGTCCGGTTGCGATCGCAAAACCGAAACCGCCGATTCGGCAGCACAGACGGCGCCCGCACAGGCTGAAGCGCCCGCTGCAGCGCTCACCAGCGGCATCGACCAGGCCGGCATCGACAAGACGGTGCAGCCCGGCGATGACTTCGACGCTTATGCCAATGGCGAATGGCGCAAGACCGCAGAGATTCCAGCTGACCGCTCCAGCACCGGCGTGTTCCTGAAGGTGTTCGAGCTCTCCGAGCAGCGCAACAAGGACCTGATCCAGGCGATCGCCGCGTCCAAGCCGGCAGCTGGAACCGACGCCGCACGCATCGCCGATTACTACGCGGCCTTCATGGATGACGCGACGATCGAGAAGCGGGGCCTGGAACCGATCAAGCCGCGCCTTGACCAGATCAATGCCATCGCCGACAAGACCGCGCTGGCCCAGGCCATGGGCGAAGACCTGCGGGTGGACGTGGATCCGCTCAATGCCACCAACTACCAGACCGAGCATCTGTTCGGCCTGTTCGTCAGCCAGGGTCTGGAAGATCCGCAGCACAGCTATCCCTACCTGCTGCAGGGCGGACTGGGCATGCCCAACCGCGACTACTACCTGTCCAGCGACGCCAAGATGCTGAAGTTGCGCGACAGCTATCGCGACTACGTCATGGCGATCCTCGATGCCGCCGGCATCAAGGATGCCAAGGCCAAGGCGCAATCGATCCTCGAACTGGAAACGAAAATCGCCAAGGCGCAATCGAGCATTGTCGACACCGAGAACATCCACAAGGCCAACAACCCGTGGACCATGGGCGACTTCGCGAAGAAGGCACCGGGTCTGGACTGGTCCACTTATTTCAAGGCTGGCGGCATCGGCGATGCGAAGACCATCTATGCCTGGCAACCCGATGCGATCGCCAAGCTGTCCGCACTTGTCGCCAGCCAGCCGCTGCAGACCTGGAAGGACTTCCTGAGCTTCCATGCGCTCAACCACAACGCCAACCTGTTGCCAAAGGCCTATGCCGACCTGAACTTCGGCTTTTACGGCACCACGCTGTCGGGCACGCCGCAACAGAGCGATCGCTGGAAGCGCGCGCTTGGCGCGGTCAACAACGGCCTTGGCGATGCCGTAGGCAAACTCTATGCCGAGAAGTATTTCCCGGCGTCCTCGCGCGAACAGGTCCAGCAACTTGTATCCAACCTGCTGGCGGTGTTCCCGGA
The DNA here is from genome assembly GCA_046595415.1 of Thermomonas sp. GTDB lineage: Bacteria > Pseudomonadota > Gammaproteobacteria > Xanthomonadales > Xanthomonadaceae > Thermomonas. Next base: position 1,014 of record JBKJOY010000247.1, on the reverse strand, counting down.
CCGGATCGACAAGCTCGAGTGGATGAGCGCGGCAACCAAGGCCAAGGCCAAGGAGAAAGTCGCCGCGACCAAGGTCGGCATCGGCTACCCGGATAGCTGGCGTGATTACGCCTCGCTCGACATCAAGGCCGGTGATGCATTCGGCAATGCGGTCCGCGCCGAACAGGCCGAGACCCGCCACCAGTTGGCCAAGCTCGGAAAGCCGGTGGACCGTGGCGAATGGTGGATGAATCCGCAGACCGTCAATGCGGTCAACCTGCCCTTGCAGAATGCGCTCAATTTCCCGGCCGCGATCCTTGAAGCGCCGTTCTTCGATCCCAAGGCGGATGCGGCGGCCAACTATGGCGCGATCGGCGCCGTGATCGGGCACGAGATCAGCCACAGCTTCGACAACCTGGGCGCGGAGTTCGATGCCACCGGCAAGCTGCAGAACTGGTGGACGCCGGAAGATTCGGCACACTTCAAGCAAGCTGGCGAACAGCTGATCAAGCAGTACAACGCCTACGAGCCGCTACCGGGCCTGCACATCAATGGCGAGCAGACCCTGGGCGAGAACATCGCCGACCTGGCCGGCCTGCAGGTGGCGCATGAGGCCTACCTGAAATCACTGGGCGGCAAGCCCGCGCCAGTGATCGACGGCCTGACCGGTGACCAGCGGTTCTTCCTTGCATTCGGCCAGGTCTGGCGCAGCAAGATGCGCGACGAGGCGCTGCGCTCGCGGGTGATCGGCGATGGCCATTCGCCCAGCGGGTTCCGCGCGCAAACCGTGCGCAATATCGATGCGTGGTACGCCACCTTCGGCGCGAAGCCGGGCCAGAAGCTGTATCTGGAGCCGAAGGATCGCGTCAGGATCTGGTAAGCCTTTCCAACGACGACATGCATACGAAAACGCCGGCCTCGCAGCCGGCGTTTTTCATGTCCGGTGTAGACCCAAAGCAGACTTCGGATCAAGTTACCTCACATGTACCGTAGCGCCGACTTGTCCCAGATGGGTTCGCTAATAGGTCAACTTTG
>JBKJOY010000135.1:0-4260 GCA_046595415.1 Thermomonas sp. | reverse complement strand
CGAACCGCTGGAGATGAATCCGGAGGTCGCCAAGGCGCTGGACCTGGTGTTCATCCTGCATGCCGACCACGAGCAGAACGCATCGACCTCAACCGTGCGGTTGGTCGGTTCCACTGGCGCCAATCCATATGCGTCGGTTGCGGCAGGGATTGCCGCACTGTGGGGTCCCGCGCATGGCGGGGCGAACGAAGCCGTGCTGAAGATGCTCGCCGAGATCGGCGATGCGAAGAACGTGTCCAGCGCCGTGGCCAAGGCCAAGGACAAGGAATCCGGATTCCGCCTGATGGGCTTCGGCCATCGCGTCTACAAGAACTTCGACCCGCGCGCGAAGATCATTCGTGAGATGACCCACCAGGTGTTGGCTGAGCTGGGCGTGGACGATCCACTGCTGGAAGTGGCGCTCAGGCTGGAGGAAGCCGCGCTCAAGGATGACTACTTCGTGCAGCGCAAGCTGTATCCGAACGTCGATTTCTACAGCGGCATCATCTACAAGGCGCTGAAGATCCCGACCGAGATGTTCACCGTGATGTTCGCCATCGCGCGTACCGCGGGTTGGGTGAGTCATTGGCTGGAACAGCAGAACGATCCGGAAAACCGCATCGGTCGCCCGCGCCAGATCTACACCGGCCATGCCACCCGCGACTACGTAGGCACTGACCGACGCTGATTGCCGGCAAGTCGTGGGAATCAATCAAACGCCCCGCATTACGGGGCGTTTTTCGTGGCGGCGAACATTGCCGAACGGCTATGTCTTGGGCGGCGAAGTTGGACGTCGATCCGGCAGCGACACGATGCCGTGACGCCAAGAGTCGGTTTGCAATTGCAAGCCGCCATGGTGGGCATGTCGAATTGCACGACAGCCAACCCGGGCTGCGGGTCTGGGTCGTGTTTCCCGCTGCGCCGGATCAGGGCGTGGCTTCGTGGCCGGCGATTTCCTCGTCGGCCAGAAGCGTGCGCAATTGGGCCAGCGATGCACGCCGCATCGGCTTGCCGTCGATACTGGAAAGTGGTGCCTGGCGCACGACATCAGCGGGCAGGACGGTGACGTCGATGCTCAGCCCTTCCGCGCTGAATACCCAAACCGGGACATCGCAATCGCGTTGACGGTCCAGGCGCAGGTGGCGACTTCGCGCCTCGGCCGGGATGCCGTGTGCATCCAACCAGCGTGGCACTGCATCGGCATCATCACAATGCAGCTGCAGCGCCACTTCGGAATTGGCATCGGCGGTGCCTTCCAGGCTGGCGCCAACGAGGCGAGGTTCGAAGTCGCGGAAGAATTCCAGTGCATGGATGGCGACCTCGCGCCGCCGGCGGACCTCGACGATCTGGTCGCTGCCCACGAACAGGCGCTGATATTCGCGTAGCGCGTCCTCGATCTCGCGATTGCGCGGCAACGAGGCATCGTCATGGATGCCAAGCCGCTGCGCGGCCTTGAGCTTGGCCATGTGGTAGTCCCGAATCCCGCCTTCAGCCATCAGTCGGGCGGCTTCAAGGGCGAGCTGCTGGCGGCGTTCGCGTGTGCGTGTCTGCGCATGCATGTGCGCATGGAGCCTGCCGTGCTGGCGGCTGTTAGGAATCTCAGATCCCCCTGAACCGGCTTGGATGGACTGTACCGGAGTGCCAGTCGGGGCGCATTGTCGGGTTTTCGATGGCAGGATGCCGGGCGTCAGAAAATGTCGAATGCTTCCTCATCGGGCTGCGCGTTCGGGTTGGTCCCTGGCGCGCTGTAGGTGTCCATCCGTTCCAGATCCTCGGCTTTGACCCATTCGACGGTGCCGCCGCTGCTTGCCGGCAACAACCGTCCACCGGCTCCGACGCTCACCTGCACCATGCCCGTGGGCGGGTCGGGATTACGTTCAGGCTGGCCTTTGAGCGCCACCCGCATGTAGTTGATCCAGATCGGCAGCGCCGCCTTGCCACCATATTCGCGGTAACCGAGCGACCGGAAATCGTCTCGACCCACCCAGACCGTAGTGACGTATTGGCCGCCGAATCCGGAAAACCAGGCGTCGCGGTGGTCATTGGTCGAGCCCGTCTTGCCGCCGATGTCATCGCGGCCGAGCACCTTGGCGGCGGTCGCGGTGCCGCGCCGGACCACGTCACGCATCATCGATTGCATCTGGAAGGCGACGCGCGGGTCGATGGCGCGTGGCGCCACCACCATGCTCGGATCAATGGCTTTCGCCGGAGCGGGGACAGGTGTCGGGGACGGCTTTCCAGTTTTGGCAACGGGCAGGGCCGGCGCCGGCACGCTCGCGCTCGGGCCAAGGTCGAATCCCGCAACGTTGGTTTGCACCACGGTCGTACCCGACTGCCCGGGTTGCTGGATCACGGTGCACTGCGGGCAGGCCGTCGGCGGCTTTTCCTTGAAGACTTCCTTGCCAGCCCGGTCACGCACGCTGTCGATGAACCACGGCGTGGTCAGGAATCCCCCGTTGGCGAAAGCGGTGTAGCCGCGTGCCACCGACAACGGCGTCAGCGAGGCCGTGCCCAGTGACATCGACAAATTGGGCGGCAAGCTGGCCTCATCGAAGCCGAAGTGGCTGATGTAGCGGCGCGCATAGTCCACTCCGATCGCATCCAGCAGGCGCACCGAGACCAGGTTGCGGGACTGCACCAGCGCTTCGCGCAGGCGCATGGGTCCCGCGAAGTTGCCGTTGTCGTTTTGCGGCCGCCATACATGGCCGCGGCGATCCTTGAACACCACCGGCGCGTCCAGCACGATCGAAGCCGGGCTGAATCCTCGCTCAAACGAGGCTGCATACAGGAATGGCTTGAAGCTGGAACCTGGCTGGCGGCGTGCCTGGGTCGCTCGGTTGAACTTGCTTCCGGCATAGCTATATCCGCCGATCAGCGCACGCACCGCACCAGTATCAGCATCCAGCGAGACCAGGGCCGTTTGCGCAATCGGTAACTGATCGAGCACCCAGCGCGGGTCTGCGTCGGGTTTGCCGTCAGCGTCGCGACGCACACGGACCAGATCGCCGCGGTGCGCCAGCGATGCGGCGGATTTGCCAGTCCAACTGGTCGCGGTGCTGCCGAGTGTCAGCTGGCTGCCGTCCGCAAGGACCACCTGCAAGCCACCACTGCTGCCAACGACGACCGCCGGCAACAAGCCGCCCTGGGGTGGAATGCTGCGCAGCTTGGCCGCGACTGTTTTCGCGTCCATGTCGGCGGTGATGTCAACTTTCTCTGCGGGCGCGCGCCAACCATGTCGATGGTCGTACACGCGCATACCTTCGATCACCGCAGCATCCGCAGCGGCCTGCAGAGCCGGGTCGATGCTGGTGGTGACGTGATAGCCCTTGCTCACCACGTCGCCGCCGAAGCGGGCAATCATTTCCTGCCGGACCATTTCCGCCACGTAAGGCGCATGCACTTCCACCTGGCGCTCATGGGGCGCTGCATGCATCGGCACCGTCTTGGCGGCATTGACCTCGCTGGCGCTCACGTAGCCAAGCTCCGCCATGCGCGGCAGGATGTAGTGGTCCCGGCGTTCGCGGTTGCGCTCTGGATTGTCCAGCGGATTGCCGCTGGAAGGGAACTTGGGGGTGCCTGCCAACGTGGCGATTTCGTCCAGGCTCAATTCGTCCAGTTTCTTCCCGTAGTAGTACTCGGCAGCGGCGGCGACGCCATAGGCGCGATTGCCGAAGAAACTCTTGTTGAGGTACAGGCCGAGGATTTCGTCCTTGCCCAGTTCGCGCTCCATCTTCATCGCCAACAGCATTTCGGCAAATTTGCGCCTGAAGCTGTACTCCGAGCTGAGGAAGAATTGCTTGGCAACCTGCTGGGTGATGGTGGAACCACCCGCGACGCGTTCCTGTCCTCCGGTCTTGGCCAGCAGCCAGACCGCTCGCGCCACGCCCGTGAAGTCCACGCCATGGTGCTCGTAGAAGTTGGCATCCTCGGCGGCCAGGAACGCTTGTTTGACACGCGGCGGCACGTCGCGGATGTTCACCGGGTAGCGGCGCATCTCGCCAAATAAACCAATCAGGCGGCCATCACGGGCGTAGACATACATCGGTTCCTGCAATTCGATGTTGCGCAGGGACTGCACGTCCGGCAGCTTCGCCGAGACCACGTAAACGAGGATGCCGGCGGCGATGGCACCAAGCACGCCAACTGTGACAGAGCCCAGCAGAATCCAGCGGAGTAGGCGGGGGAGGCGGGGCATTGCACAACTTCCGATTGCGACAGGCGTGGTCGCGGAGTATAGAGTAGGCCTCCGTCATGAACGGGCTGCAGGGGGCGGCCGGTTTC
>JBKJOY010000092.1:0-2744 GCA_046595415.1 Thermomonas sp. | reverse complement strand
GGTCCAGAACTACAGCAACGGTCCGCTGGAGGACGAGCGTGACCGGCAGAACAAAGCGAAGGGCACCGCAGCCGGCTATTTCGTGCTGGTGCTGTCGCTGCTGGTCACCGGGATCATCGTTAGGTACCCCGGTGTCGCTGGATTTATCGCATCTCGTACGCCGTCCTGGCTGGAGCTGTACTTGTTGCTTTGCGTCGCCGTTTCACTGGCGTTGAACCATGCGGTAAGGGCATACGGCTACCTGCGAGATCGCCTGGCTTCGTCGGAATGACCGGGACCCTCGTCACCAACGAGATCCGCCGCTTGCGCTTTGCGCGCGGCGAGATGACCCAGCAGGCGCTGGCCGATGCGTGCGGCGTGACCCGGCAAACGATCATTGCCTTGGAAGCGGGCAAGTACGCACCGTCGCTGGAACTGGCATTCCGCATCGCAGATGCGCTTGGCGTGCGCATCGAAGGCGTCTTCCAATGGAGCAAGCCGCAATGAGTGGGACTTCAGGCGCGTTCATCCGCATCGTCAAATGGCTGTCGATCGGCGTTGTCGTAATTGGGTTGTTGCTGTTGGCCTGGAGCCATTGGACGGTCACCCGTTTCGATACCAAGACGCTACCCGCACGACACGGCGGGGTGGACGTGCAGTTGTATGCACGTGATGGCGCGCCGCAGCCGTTGCTGGTCGGCCTAGGCGGCAGTGAGGGCGGCAATGCCTGGACGCGCGGCATTTGGAAAACCCAGCGCGAGCGCTTTCTCGACCAGGGTTACGCGATGCTTGCGCTTGGTTATTTCGGCACGCCGCATTCGCCGGAACACCTCGACCGGATCTCGCTGGACGCGATTCATGACGCCATCCTCAAGGCCGCCACGGATCCGCGCGTGGATGGCCGCTGCATTGCGCTGATCGGTGGATCACGCGGCGCGGAGTTGGCCCTGCTGTTGGCCAGCCACAACCCGGATATCAACGCCGTCGTTGCGATCGTGCCGGGTAGCGCGGTGTTCCCGGCGCTGACCGATGCAATGACCACGCCGGGGTTTTCGCAGCATGACAAGCCGTTGCCGTTCGTGCCGGTGCCGTGGAGCGCCACGCCCAACCTGCTGGTGCACGACCTGCGCGGCGCGTTCGACAAGATGGTCGCCAACAGCGCGGCCATGAAAGCCGCCGCCATCCCGGTGGAGCGGATCAACGGGGCTGTCTATTTCGTATCGGCAAACAGGGATGAATTCTGGCCATCGCAAGATATGTCGGATGCGATGATGGCCAGACTCAAGCAGCATGGCTTCGGCCATCCCGCCGAGCATCTGGTCGTGGATGGCGGCCACAGCGAACCCCTGGACGAGTTCCCGAAGATGGAAATTTTCCTGCGTGACAATTTCGCCAAGGCGTGCCGATGAAGCGACTGGATGATTGGTTGGCGTGGTGTGCCGTGGCATCTTTCGCGCTCGGCTTGGGGCTGGCCACGATCGGAGTGCCGGAGTACTCGCATCTACTGCATCCAGTCGGCCTGCGCGGTGCGATCGGCATGCCTGCGGCATTGGCGTTCAACCTGCTCTTGTTCATCATTCCAGGTGTCCTGCTGACGATGACGGGTCAAGCGCTGCGGCATCGGCTGCCGGCTGCCGGCTGGCTCGCGCGGATCGGCATCGTGCTGATGCAACTCTCCGCGTTCGCGTTCGCGCTGCAGGGCGTGATGTCGCTGGATCAGACCGACATGGACGCGAACGCAAGCCGCTTGCATGCGCTGGCATGGATGCTGTGGTGGATCGCATTCGTGCCCGGTGTATTGATGCTCGCGCTTGGTGCGCGACGTGGCAAGACATTCACGCTGGTGTCGCTATTTGCAGCGGTACTGGTGCCGTGGATCGCGTTGTTCGCACCAATTGGCGATTGGGTGGGCGTCGCGCAACGGTTGGCGTTCGGGGTGTGGTTGGGGTGGTGGGTATTTGCATCAGTTCGCATTACCCATCCCTCGCGCCACAGGTGACACGCCGGTTACACGGAGACACATCGTGTAACCGGTGTTTGTTTCCCGGGGTTCGTCTGCCGCCTGAACGTGGTAACCGTGCCTGTGCTTCCGGTCAGTGCGGCTGAGAGCCAGGACACACTGCGCCGGACGCCTTCACTTCAGCGATTCGTAGCTGAAGAGCCACAGGTTCGGATTGATCTGGATCACACCCTGGTCGGTATGGAACTGCCCGGTGCTGTTCAGCTGCCCGACGAAGGTGTACCGCACTCCGCGCTTCAGTTCACCGCTGGGCATCAGTGATGGTGTTTGCGGCTGCATGTAGAGTGTCACCTCCTGTCCGTCGGGGGTCTTGACCAGGATCGGGCGCCACTTCCCATCCTTGATGATGCGCTCGTTCACCTGCATGGGTTCGGGCTTGGGCGCGGCGTCGGTGACAGTCCCCGTAAAGCGCACCAGAGACCCAAGTACGGTGTCGTCCCCCTTGTGCCCGATTCGGCGTTGGGCCAGCGCTTGCTTGCTGGCCTGGATGGCTTGCTCGATGCTGCTGAAACGGATTTCCCACTTCGTGTTCAACGATCGAAGCTGCGAATCGACGACGCCAAGCAAACCGCCGGTAAAGCCTTTGCAACCATCGGTCCCGGGGCAGCCGCTCTGCCACCCACCGTCCCTGAAATCAATATCGAAGCGCTTACCTGCGTCGAAAAACTCAAGCGCCTTCGCTACGCCAGGTGCAAATGCCGCGCCCGACTTACCTTGGTTGGGCGCGATCACGATCACGCCGCCA
>JBKJOY010000088.1:0-2508 GCA_046595415.1 Thermomonas sp. | reverse complement strand
CCTGCAGGGCTTCAACCAATTTCAGATTTTCTTCGCGCATCACCCGGCGCACCACCGTCAACACCGGTGCATCGGTTACCCGCAGATTATTGACTGTGCGTTTTTCGATGCCAGCCTTGCGCATCTGCGCGTCCAGTTGCGGGCCGGCGCCATGCACCACGATGGGTGTGAGCCCGACCTGCTGCAGGAATGCCAGCGAGGACACCAACGCGTCGATGTCATCGCGCAACACCGCGCCACCGACCTTGACCACCGCGAAACGGGCAGCATCGATCTGCGAGAAACGTTTGAGGTATTGCTGGATTTCCTTCGCGCTGGCCATGTTGGACAGCAGGCGAACGATCGTATTGCGCATGTCGGTCATCGTGATGGCGTGCTCAGCGTGCGCAGGCCGGGCATGCCGGAAGCATCCCCCGGTCAGTGATATGGGCAGCATTCAAGCAGGTGTGCGCGAGGGTAGTCATGCAGGTTCATCCAGCAAACGTTGATAAGTGGAAACAGCAGTGGACAATTGGTCCAACGCGACCCATTCGTTCGCGGTATGGGCTTGGGCGATATCACCCGGCCCATACACGAGCGAGGTCATCCCGGCTTGCGAGAACAGCGAGGCCTCGGTCCAGAAATCGACCGCATTGCCGATCGGCAGCCCCAGCGCATCGGCGAGGTCACGTGCCTGCAGGCGCCGGTCCTCCGCACAGGCCACATCACCGGATGGCAGGGCTGCGCCGCGGAATGTTTCTTCATAGCGCTCCAGCGCACCCACGCGCGCGCAGCTGCCAAAACGCTCATGCAGGCCGTCGATGTCCTGCGAAGGCAACGGCCGGAACCCGAAACGCACCTCCGCGCTGGGCGCGATCATGTTGGCCTTGATCCCGCCTTCGACCTTGCCGATATTGAAGCGCAGGCCGGTGAGGCCACCGAAGCGCGACTTCGCTTCACCCTCGACCAATGCCAATGCATTGCCGCCCCAATGCATCACCTGGTGCAACGCATTGGCTTGCAGTGCATTCGCACCTGACGCGTGCCCAGCCTCGCCCTTGAAGCGCAACAGGACCGAGCTGATCCCGCGATGCGCAAGCACAGCCTCGCATTGGGTCGGTTCGCCAACAATCACTTCAGTGAAGCCATGCTCGCTGGCGAGCGCGTTGTCGCGCAGGAACGCTGCGATGCAACGCGCATCGTTCGCTTCTTCGTCACTGGAAAACAGGAACGCCGCATCGCCACGAGTAACGTTGGCCGCCGCGATCAAACCGGCGGCAGCCCCCTTGATATCGCAGGCGCCCAAGCCGATCGCACGCTCGCCAGTCACGCGCAACACATGCGGGTCCGCGCTCCATGCTTCCGATGAGGGCACGGTGTCCAGATGCACGTTGAACAGGCGTCGTGGACTGCCACGCACGGCGAACAGCGACACTGCGCCATCGCCGTGGTCGATCACGTCGACGCGGAAATCGGGCAGTTGCGCGCGAACGTAATCGAAGATGCCGCCGGTGCCGATCAGGCGCGGTGGATTGCGGGTATCGAATCCCACCAGCGCTTCTAGATGGCACAGGACCTCCGGCAGCAACTCACTCATCTGCGTTGCCGCTTGCCTGCGGCCGATTCACCTGCGCCCACAGCGTGCTGCTCATGCCGAACAGCTTGATGAAGCCTTCTGCTTCTTCCACGCCCCAATCGGCTGTCTGCGCATAGGTGGCGCCCTTGCTGTTGAGGATATGCGGGGAACGCACAGCCACCGCATCGACCCGCCCGCCATGGGTAAGCAACACCACTTCGCCATTGACCATCCGTTGCGACGACGCCAGGAACGCCTCCAGGTCGGTCTTGAGCGGATCGTGGAAGAAACCCTCGTAGACCAGCTCGACCCACTTGCGGGCGACATCCGGCTTGAAGCGATTTTGCTGCTTGCTCAACACTGCCTCTTCCAGTGCGCGATGCGCAACCAGCAGCGCGGTCAGGCCCGGCGCCTCGAACACGATCCGACCCTTCAAGCCAATCGTCGTATCACCCGTGTACATGCCGCGACCCACGCCGTACTGCGCGAACGTCCTGTTGAGTCTGGCCAGCAGCTTGTCGCCCGCCATCTCGACGCCGTCCAGGGCCACCGCCTCGCCACCGACAAAACGCAGTGCCACCTGCATCGCGTCGGCGGGCCATTGCTCGCGGCGCGCGCACCAGCCGCGTGCGCCGTCGCCCGGCGCCTCCCAGCTGTCGATCTCGGCACCGGACATGGTCAGGCCCAACAGGTTTTCGTTGATCGTGTACTGCTTCTGCTTGCTGCGCACGCGAAATCCACGCGTCTCCAGGTAAGCCTGTTCGTAAGCGCGGGTCTGGGTGTGCTCTTTCTGAATTTCGCGGATTGGCGCGATGATCTGGTAATCCCCGCTGGACTTCACCGCCAGGTCGAAGCGCACCTGGTCATTGCCCATGCCGGTGCAGCCGTGTGCGATGACCTTCGTCCCCAGATCGTTGGCACGCGCCAGCGCCGCATCGACAATCAGGTACCGA
>JBKJOY010000296.1:0-4678 GCA_046595415.1 Thermomonas sp. | reverse complement strand
CGAATACTTCCACGGGTGGAAGCCCGGCATGCCGCCCACCGATGAGATGAAGCAGGCCGTGCATGCGTTCCAGCTCGCGATGCAGGCCGGCGTCACCATCGGCAACGGCAGCGACGTGGGTGTGTTCAGCCACGGCAGCAACTACCGGGAACTGGAGGCGATGGTGGATGCCGGCATGTCACCAGCGCAGGCGTTGCTGGCCGCCACCGCCGTGGACGCGCGCATCCTTGGTCAGGCCGAGCGCTTCGGCCAGCTGAGCACGGGACTCGACGCCGACATCATTGCCGTGCAGGGTGATCCGACCCAGGACATCCGCGCCATCGAGCAGGTGCCGTTCGTGATGAAGGGTGGTGTTGTTTACAAACGTCCGTAAGCCCACTGGACTCGAAATAAACGCAATCAGGGGATTCCGTATGCAAGCTGGAAACGCGGTTGTTCGAATGCGACACATGCGCAAGGTGGCGATGTCGGTAGTGCTGATGCTGGCGCCGGTTGCAGGCGTCAACGCGGCCACCCCCGAAGCCACCCCCGAAGCCACGCGCTGGCAACGCCAGGCGCAAGCCGTGACCATCACCCGCGACGACTGGGGCATTGCCCACGTGCGTGGCAAGACGGATGCCGACGCGGTGTTCGGCATGATCTACGCACAGGCCGAGGACGACTTCAATCGGGTCGAGACCAATTACCTGAAGGCGCTGGGCCGCTCCGCCGAGGCCGAGGGAACATCGGCGATTTGGGCAGACCTGCGGCAGAAGCTGTTTATCGACCCAGTAGTGCTCCAGCAAAAGTACGCAGAAAGCCCGGCTTGGTTGCGGGCGCTGATGGACGCCTGGGCCGATGGCCTGAATTACTACCTGGCCACGCATCCTGGCGTGCGCCCGAAGGTGATCACCCACTTCGAGCCATGGATGGCGCTGAGTTTTACCGAAGGCAGCATCAGCGGCGATATCGAGCGCGTGTCGCTGCAACAGCTGGCCAAGTTCTACGATGACGACCAGGCGGCGCTGGCCTTTGTCCCCGATCCTTCCAGCTGGCAGGAACCGACCGGCTCCAACGGCACCGCCATTGCGCCGGGCCGCACCGTCGATGGCCACGCGCTGCTGCTGATCAATCCGCACACTTCGTTCTTCTTCCGCTCCGAGCTGCAGATGTCCAGCGATGAAGGACTGGATGCCTACGGCGCCGTGACCTGGGGCCAGTTCTTCGTCTACCAGGGGTTCAACCGGCATGCGGGCTGGATGCATACCACCAGCACCGCCGATTCCGTCGACGAGTTCGCCGAGACCATCCTGCGCCAGGACGACAAGTTGTCGTATCGCTACGGCACGGAGCAGCGTCCGGTCACCACGCGGACGATCCGCGTGCCGTACAAGGCCGACGATGGATCGATGGCGACGCGCAACTTCACGGCCTACTTCACCCACCACGGCCCGATCGTGCGCAAGGCCGACGGCAAGTGGATCGCCATGGCGCTGATGAACACCCCGATCCCCGCGCTGCAGCAGAGCTGGCTGCGCACCAAGACCAGCGATTACGCCAGCTATACCAAGGTGGCCGGGTTCCAGGCGAACTCGTCCAACAACACCCTGTTCGCCGACGACAAGGGCGAGGTCGCCTACCTGCATCCGCAATTCATCCCGCTGCGCGACGACCGCTTCGACTACACCAAACCTGTGGATGGCAGCGACCCGGCCACCGACTGGCGCGGCCTCACCCCGATGGACCAGGTACCGCACGTGGTCAATCCGCCTACCGGCTGGGTCTTCAACACCAACAACTGGCCATATTCCGCTGCGGGGGAATACAGCCCGAAGCAGGCTGACTTTCCGCGTTACATGGACACCGTCGGCGAGAACCCGCGCGGCCTGCATGCCTCGCGCCTGCTGCAAGGCGCCAGCGGATTTACCGTCCCCAAGCTGATCACGGATGCGTTCGATCCCTACCTGCCCGAATTCGCGCGGCAGGTTCCAATCGTGGTGTCGGACTATGACGCACTGGCGGCCGGCGACCCGCTCAAGGCCAAGCTTGCCGGTCCCATCGCGTTGCTACGCACTTGGGACTACCGCTGGGGCATCGCCTCCATGCCCACCTCACTGGCGGTGTTCTGGGGCGATGCGCTGTGGGACGCAGCCAGCAAGACGGAATCCGCCCCTGGCCTGTCGACCTACGATGTCATGGCCAGCAAAGCGGGCGCCAGGATGCGGCTGCAGGCACTGTCCGATGCGGTCGAGCGCCTGCAGGCCGATTTCGGCAGCTGGGGCGTCCCCTGGGGTGAGATCAACCGGTTCCAGCGTAACAACGGCGACATCGTGCAGACGTTCGATGACAGCAAGCCGAGTATCCCGGTGCCGTTCGTTTCGTCGCGCTGGGGTTCCCTGGCCTCATTCGGTGCGCACCGCTGGCCAGGCACCAAGCGCTACTACGGCACCAGCGGGAATAGCTTCGTAGCCGTGGTCGAGTTCGGTCCCAAGGTGCATGCACGCGCGATCACTGCGGGCGGCGAAAGCGGGCATCCACAGTCGCCGCACTTCAACGACGAAGCCGAGCGCTATACCACTGGCAACCTGCGTACGGTGTATTTCTGGCCAGAGCAACTTCAGGGACATTGCGAGCGTGTCTACCACCCGGGCCGCTGACGCTTGTCGACATTGCCAGCACGTATGCTCGGGACGCCGCCGGTAGATGCTGGTCAATCATGTATTTGGAGCTGGGCAGGCGATGCGATCGTCGTGTATCGGCCCCGCCATTGAAGCCGGATTGTTATCCGATGCTTGCGGGACCTGCGGGGCGATGCAAAACCTGTCACGGCCCTGCGCCTTGGCATCGTAGAGCGCCAGGTCGGCGCGGTTTATCAGGCTGGCCCAGGATCGGTCGCCATCGGGTGGCAGTGAGGCGAATCCAATGCTGAGCGTGAGCGGATGCTGGTCGCGGAAGCAATACTGCCGCACCGCCTTCAGTAATCTTTCGCCCACGAGCGCCGCGCCGTCGATGTCGGCACAAGGGAGCACCATGCAGAATTCATCGCCGCCGTAGCGCCCCACCAGGTCGAGGTTGCGGCATGCCTCACTGAGCAGGTGGGCAACGTCGGCGATGACCACGTCGCCGGCTTTATGTCCGTAGGTGTCATTGACGCGCTTCAAGTGGTCGATGTCCACGAATGCGACCGTCAGTTGTTGCCGATGGCGGATCGCGACAGCTACTTCGCGTTCGCCCGCTATCACCACGGCGCGCCTGTTCAACAGGCCGGTGAGGTCGTCGTGGGTGGCGAGGTTGTGCTTGTCGTCAACCAGCCGCTCGAAGTACAGCAGTAGCAAGCCCGTCGCATATACGAAGATTCCGCCCAGCGGCACCAGGTACATGGTGGCGATGCCCATCGGAGAGCGCGTGACAACCAGGGCCGGATCGTGCGCGATCGCCAAAACGATGCGGATCAGGTTGTTGGACATCAGCAGCAGCACAGCACCGACCGTCAACACGCTGGCAAACGTCCATCGAGACCGGATGCCGGCCAGAAGTACCCGCAAGCTCATGGCGAACAAGACCAAGTTTGCGGCCGCCAACACGATGAGATGGAGGTAGGTCTGCGCATCGGCTGCAATGAGCAGGAAAAAGAACACGCAGGCGATTGACCCGATGACCCACCCCGTCGTGCCGGGTGCAACCTTGTAGAACGCTTGCAGGCCGGAGAGCTGCAAGACGGCCCCGAAGACCAGGCTGCTGCTCCCGATGGGTTGCAGGATCAAAAACCTGCGGCTGGCGACGACCATCAGGACGCCCGCCAGCACAACGATCGCGGCCAACGCCCAGTATCGCGTCGAGCGGTCGGGACGCGTTGCGAAGTGAGCGGCGACCATGACCAGTGCAATGCAGAACTGGCCAATAATGAGCGCGAGCCCAGCCGTGAAGGCATCCATCGGTGGAAGTATTCCCCTTGTTCGCCATCCAGCGTGACCACGTGGCGCGCCGTCGTTACCATCATCTTAGTCCGCGCGCATCACCCTTGCAGCTGGAAAAAAGGGGGCGAGGAATCAAAGTGGACGGAAGACACCAAGCGCACCTGATTGCCTTCGGCCTCAAGTGTCATCGCGTTCGTTGTCGACACCAGGTTTCTGGACAAGGACGATATGCTGAGAAGAGATGCCTAACCATACTGCCGCCCATGGACGGTAACCAATGATCCCAATGCCTGCCGACAGCCTCGCATTCCTTGCAGGCGGTGGTGAAATGGGCGCTTTGATCCGCGCCCATGACTGGTCGCAAACGTGGATTGGGACGCCGGCCGATTGGCCGCAAGCGCTGCGCACGGCGGTGCGATTGATGCTCAACACCGGCCATCCCATGTCCATTTTCTGGGGCGACGAAGGCACCTGGTTCTACAACGACGCCATCAGCCGATCCATGGGCCCCGAACTGCATCCAGGGTCACTTGGGTTGCCGGCGCGCCAGGTCTGGGCAGACGTCTGGGACATCATCGGGCCCGAAGTGGACCTGGTGATGTCCGGCAGGGGCAGCACCTGGAGCGAGAACAAGCTGGTGCCGATCACCCGCAACGGCCAGTGCGAGGACGTGTTCTGGACCTACAGCTATTCGCCGATCGGCGATGACAATGCCACCTACGGCGTCGGTGGGGTGCTGGTCATTTGCGCAGAGACCACCGCGCAGGTGTTGTCCGAACAGC
>JBKJOY010000188.1:0-2564 GCA_046595415.1 Thermomonas sp. | reverse complement strand
GCCTTGTTTCCCACGCTTGACCAGGACAAGACCCGGCAGGATTTCCTGGCCGCGGCCACCATGCTACGCGGCGTCGATGGGGGCAATGGCCACATGGGCGTTGTAGGTTTTTGCTATGGCGGCAGCATGACTAACTTCCTTGCCACCAAGTTGCCGGACTTGCGTGCAGCGGCACCGTTCTATGGCAGTGCTCCGCCCCTCGAAGAGGTACCCGCCATCAAGGCCGAGTTACTGGTGGTGCTGGCTGCCGAGGATGATCGGGTCAACGCCGGTTGGCCGGCGTACGAGGCCGCACTGCAGCAGGCAGGCATCAAACATGCCCTGTTCCAGCCGCCCGGCACCCAGCACGGCTTCAACAACGACACCACGCCGCGCTACGACGAGACGGCGGCGGGCGAGGCGTGGAAGCGCACGTTGGCACTCTTCGAGCGCACCTTGCGTATCGTTTAGCAAGGTCAGAAGCGCTCGCCGACCGGCAGGTAACGCCATTGTCCCGGCGGCATAGCGCCATCCGGTCCCTTGCCGATCGGGATCTTGCCGACACGCAAGCGACGCATCGCGACGACGTCGAGCCCGACTTGCTTGCACATGTCGCGCAGCTGACCGCCTTGCACGCCCTTGATCGCGAAGCGCAGGCGAATTTCGTTCTGCCAGCTCACTTTGCAGGGCGGCAATGGGCGTCCGTTGTAATGCAACCCGTGGCTCAGTTTGCGCAAGCCATAGGCTGCAATCTCGCCACTGACTTCGACAAGATATTCCTGCTCGATTTCATCACCATCTTCGGAAAGCCGGCGCCAGACCCGGCCGTCCTGGGTCAGCACCATCAAGCCACTGGCCTCGGCATCCATCGTCACCATCGGTGTCAATCGATGGAAGTGGCGTTGCAACGGGCGAATGCCGGACGGGTCATCCGCCCAGTGCGTGTCAGGCGTGACCAGCGCAGTCGCGGGATTCTTGCCGCTGATCGTGTCGAAGCCGGCTGGCTTGTGCAGCAGGATGGTCGCCGGTTCCACCGGTTCCAGGCGCGCGCCACCATGCAGCTCAACCAGTTCGACCGTGACCGGATGCTGCGGTGCTTCGACCACAGCGCCATCCACGGTGACCCAGCCATTGCGGATGTAGTGCTCGGCGTCATCGCGCGAACAGCCGAACAGCTGGGCGACACGATGGGCAAGGCGCATCGGCTCGGAAATAGGATCGGACATGGGTAACGCCGGTTCGCGGGTGTGCAGTGTAACGGCCAGTTACTCCATCCACGGATTGCGCCTTGGCGCAACGGCTGTCCCGGGGTCGCCGGCAAGCGCCGCGATCTGCCGCTGCAGGGTCGCGCGGCTCAGTGGATCGAGTTGGCTGTCGCCCGCCACTAGCAAGCGCTCGTAGGTGTGGCGCGCGGCGTCGCGCTGGCCCATCCTCAGCAGTGCGTTTCCGAGTTCAACGCCTGCGCCGACGTGGTAAGGCAATTGTGCATTGACCTCGGTCAGCCTGGCGGCAACCCGTGGCCAGTCCTGCTTGCCATCGCGATAGATGAATTCCATGACCCGGTTGTAGAGGCTGCGAGCGCGCGCATCCGGAAAATGTTGGGTGCCATGGCAGATTTCAACGTTGCCAATGCGCTTCACCAAGCGCAGGTGTCGGAACACCTCTTCGGGGTTCCATTGTCGTTGTGGCTCGGGCAGATGCGCCCAGGTTTCGTAAACGAACCAGCCGCTGTAGTCGCCTGATTTATTGGTGTCATCGAGGTCATCCACGTAGTTGCCCTTGGGCATGCGGTAGCTGCGCAGTTGCGCGTCCAGCGTCCAAATGTCGACATAAAGCGGTTCCCCGCTGGGCTTGATCGTGCTTCGGTAGACGTCGCGAAGCTCCAGCGAACGCTGGCCGAGGTGCATGCCCTGGTTGCGAAACGGACGCCAGGCCTCGTGGGTGCCGCCGGCCAGGGTGTTCTGGAATTCCCAAACGCGCTGCGAAAACCTGCCCAAAGCGTCCCTTGCCAGTCCAGCCACAAGCTGTCGACGGAATGCGCCATCGCCGGATCGTCGCTGCCGACCCAGCGGCGGCCGTCGTAGCGGAACACGCCTTCGGGAGAAGCGGCCCAGACGAAGCCGTCCCGATCCGTGCGGATAGCGACCGTGACTGCACCAGGCAAGCCGTCGCGCGACGAAAAATTGGTGAATGACGGCGCGCCCAAACTCAGCAGGTCAAGCGGCTTCACGGCCTGGGCGAGTGATGTTGGCGAGCGTGGACTGGGTGGCGTTGCTGCATCCAGTCCCAATGCAGGAACGGTCACGCACAGCATCAGCAGCTAACGGAATGCCCGGATCGTTGACTACAAATGCAGTTCCCCCTGCCAGCAGTATGCCGCAGCGTGTGCATTCAAATGGACTTCAGTGGATCTGCGCGCGTTCTGCACGGCAATTTGCAACATGAACGTTGTTCATGTCGGTGCGGTCTCGCATCGGTGCGGTCCGTGCTGGCGCATAAACCCTTCGCTATTTCCAACAGCGAAGAGGTCGGTCATTCCGGCGTGGTGGTCTCTGCGTCACCGTCGGGATTGGCCTTGGCCTTGG
>JBKJOY010000160.1:0-2908 GCA_046595415.1 Thermomonas sp. | reverse complement strand
GTTCGATCGCCTTGAGCATGCCGCGCTCGCGCGGGGCGACGAACAGGATCGCCTCACCCGCGCGCCCGGCACGGCCAGTGCGGCCGATGCGGTGCACGTAGCTTTCGGTGTCATACGGGATGTCGTAGTTCAGCACGTGGCTGATGCGGTCCACGTCCAGGCCGCGCGCGGCCACGTCGGTCGCGACAAGGATGTCGATCTGGCCATCCTTCAGGCGCTGGATGGTGCGCTCGCGCATCTTCTGGTCCACATCGCCATTGATCGCGGCGGCGGAAAACCCGCGTGCCGCGAGCTTCTCGGCCAGTTCATCGGTACCGAGTTTGGTTCGCGCGAACACGATCATCGCCTCGAACGGCTCCGCTTCCAGGATCCGGGTCAGCGCGTCCAGCTTGTTGATGCCGCTGACCATCCAGAAGCGCTGGCGGATGTTCTCGGCGGTGGCGGTCGATGACTTGATCGAGATCTCGACCGGGTCTTTCAGGTACGTCTGCGCGATGCGCTTGATCTGCGACGGCATCGTGGCCGAGAACAACGCGACCTGGCGGGTTTCCGGAGTTTTCTTGAGCACGGCTTCGACATCGTCGATGAAGCCCATGCGCAGCATTTCATCGGCTTCGTCCAGCACCAGGCAGCGCAGCGCGGACAGATCCAGCGAGCCGCGTTCCAGGTGGTCGATGACGCGGCCGGGTGTGCCGACAACCACATGCACGCCGCGCTTCAATGCGCTCAGCTGCGGCTGATAGCTCTGGCCGCCATAGATCGGCAGCACGTGGAAACCGGGGATGTGCGTCGCGTATTTCTGGAAGGCCTCGGCGACTTGGATGGCGAGTTCGCGGGTCGGTGCCAGCACCAGCACCTGCGGCTTGCTGGCCTTGGCATCCAGTTGCGCCAGCGCGGGCAGGGCGAACGCGGCGGTCTTGCCGGTGCCGGTCTGGGCCTGGCCGATCAGGTCGCGGCCCGCCAGCAGCGGTGGGATGGTTGCGGCCTGGATCGGGCTGGGCACTTCATAGCCCACCGTGCGCAGGGCTTGCATCAAGGTCTCGGGCAGGCCGAGGTCGGAAAATTTGATATCAGGTGTGTTTTCGGCGCTCATATGCGTCCCATGTAACTCAGTAGTGGGCGTGACCGCCGCGGGTTTGAACCGAATAGTGTACCCCCGCCAACCAGAGCCAAGACTCCAACCCGCGCCGGGCTACCATGGCTGATGCATTTCCCACGCTTCGACAATAGCTTCCTGAGCGCACTTCCGGGTGACCCCGAAACGCGCATATTCCCGCGCCAAGTGCACGCTGCAGCGTGGTCTGCAGTCCAGCCGAGCCCGGTCGCAGCACCGCAGCTGCTGGCGTATTCCCGTGAAGTGGCGGCCGAACTTGGCTTCAGCGAACTCGATGTCGCATCACCAGATTTTGCCCGGGTGTTTTCCGGAAATGCGCTGCTTCCTGGCATGCAGCCGTTCGCGACCAGTTACGGTGGCCATCAATTTGGCCATTGGGCCGGGCAACTGGGTGACGGTCGGGCGATCTCGCTGGGCGAAGCCGTGCTGGATGGTGGCGAGCGCCGCGAACTGCAACTCAAGGGTGCAGGTCCAACACCGTATTCGCGTAGCGCCGATGGTCGGGCGGTGCTGCGTTCATCGATTCGCGAGTTCCTGTGCAGCGAGGCCATGCACCACCTCGGCATTCCCACCACGCGCGCGCTGAGCCTGGTCGGCACCGGCGATGACGTCATGCGCGACATGTTCTATGACGGCCATGCGCGGCCGGAGCCGGGTGCGGTGGTGTGCCGTGTCGCGCCGTCGTTCCTGCGCTTCGGCCACTTCGAGTTGCCGGCGAAGCGCGGCGACATCAGGTTGCTGCGCCAGTTGGCGGATTTCTGTGTCACCCGCGACTTCCCCCACATCACCTCGACCGGGGAAGCGAAATACGCCGACTGGTTCGGTGAGGTCTGCGAGCGCACGGCGCTGGTGGTTGCCGAATGGATGCGGGTCGGGTTCGTGCATGGCGTGCTCAACACCGACAACATGTCGATCCTGGGCTTGACCATCGATTACGGCCCATACGGCTGGATCGAAGCGTACGACCCGGACTGGACGCCCAACACGACTGATGCGCAGGGCGGCCGTTATCGTTTTGGCTGGCAGCCGCGCGTGGCGTACTGGAATCTGGGCCAGTTGGCGCAGGCGCTGTCGCCACTGCTCGCAGACGCTGATGCCTTAAAAGCTGGCCTGCAACGCTTTGCCGATGCCTACACCGATGCCGAACGCGCGATTACCGCGCGCAAGCTGGGCTTGGCCGAATGCCGGGACTGCGACGTCGAGCTGATCAGCGATTTGCACAGTCTGTTGCACACGTATGAGGTCGACATGACCTTGTGGTTCCGCGCGCTGACCGATGTGCCGCCGGGCCTGCCGTCGTTCCAGCAGTTCGCGCATGCGTATTACGACGATGCCAAGCGGATTGCAGGCGAGGGCGAATTCACTGACTGGCTGCAGCGCCGCGAAATCAGGCTGCAGGACGATCCGCTGTCAGCGGAAGTGCGCAGCGAGGTCATGCGCAAGGCGAATCCGAAATTCGTGCTGCGCAACTGGCTGGCACAACAAGTGATCGAGCGGGCCGAAGGCGGCGATCCGTCCGGGATCGCCGAATTGCTGGACGTCATGCGCCGGCCCTATGACGAACAGCCGGGACGCGAGGCGTTTGCGGCCAAGCGCCCCGACTGGGCGAAGGTGAAGGCGGGCTGCTCGATGCTGTCCTGCAGCTCCTGAGCCGCCTCCAAGCAGGGACTACTTACCCTTCTTTTCTTTCTTGGCGGCGCGTTTTTCCTTCATGCTTTTTTCCGGCTTCTTCTTTTCGGTCTTCTTCTGATCCATGCCCTTGCTCATCGCGATCTCCTCATGAGGTGGTGGGGT
>JBKJOY010000400.1:0-7874 GCA_046595415.1 Thermomonas sp. | reverse complement strand
GTTGAAATCGTTACGGCGCCGACCTGCGAAACAGCTTCAGGGACACGTGCCCCTGCCCCATTGTTGCGAGGTCGAGAACAGGTTGCTGGTCAAAATCTTTTTTATGATGTCGATTGCCATTCCCGTGATTCGTCTTGTATGCACGAGCACACGAAGAGTGACTCGAAATATCCAGACCACGGGAGCATTAAGATGGCGACGCCAATGAACAAGAACACGATCTGCCTCTGGTACGACGGCACCGCCCTCGATGCCGCGAACTTCTACGCCGCGACGTTTGCGGATAGCGCGGTGGGGACGGTTTACCGCGCACCGGGCGACTATCCAGCAGGCATGCAAGGCGATGTGCTGACGGTGGAATTCACTGTGCTCGGGATTCCTTGTCTCGGCCTCAACGGCGGGCCGAATGCCAAGCACAGCATGGCCTTCTCATTCCAGATAGCGACTGACGATCAAGCAGAAACCGACCGGCTCTGGAACGCCATCGTCGACAACGGCGGCGAGGAAAGCGACTGCGGCTGGTGCAAGGACAGATGGGGCCTGTGGTGGCAGATCACGCCACGCGCATTGACCGCCGCGATTGCCGATGCGGATCCTGCAGCAGCCAAGCGCGCTTTCAACGCCATGATGGAGATGCGCAAGATCGACATCGCGAAGATCGAGGCTGCGCGGCGAGGTTGACGAGTCAAAAACAGGATCATCGTGGACCACGCGCACCAACTGCGTATGCATCGTGGTGACCGCGGCAATCCCAACACACCGTTCCAGCGGCCAGAGATGGGAGCGGACGCATGCTGCGTCAGCTTGCGACGGCTACGGACCCAAGAAGCGGCTTTGCAGATTGGGCAAGCTACATGTAAGCGAGGGTGACTTTCGGCAGTGTTATTGTTTTACGATATGTTTATTATCGTTTTACGATATTTCACTGGAGGTCCTCATGAACCGTACGGCCGCTCAAGCCCTCACCGTCGTCCGCCCGATCATCGCGGGCCTGACCGTCATCAACCTCCTGTATGCCGCTGGCATCACCGCGCTGCTTGGTTCCAGTTTCCTGGTTCAAGGCTGGCCCTGGAAGCCTTTGGGATTCGACCTGGCGACGATGCACCCACAGGCCCCGAACGGCCTGCGCGCGATCATGGTCATCGGCATCGTCGGTGCAGCCATCGTGCATATGATCCTGCGGCACCTGCGGGCAATCGTGGACACCGTGCGCGTCGGCGATCCCTTCATCCTCGACAACGCGCAACGCTTGAACGTCATCGCGTGGGGCGTGCTGGCGACCGAAGTGTTGCGCCTGATGGTCATTGCGATCGCCTCAGCCGTGGGTGTCCCGGGTCAGATGGGCGGATTCACCCCAGCGCCATGGCTCGCCGTACTGCTGCTGTTCGTATTGTCCGGTGTCTTCGCACACGGCGCGCGCATGCGCTCCGATCTCGACGGGACGGTCTGACATGGCCATTGTCGTCCGCCTCGACGAAATGCTGCACGAACGGCGCATGACGCTCACCGAGCTGGCTGCGCGCATCGACATCACCCTGGCCAACCTGTCGATCCTGAAAACCGGCAAAGCCAGGGCCATCCGTTTTTCAACGCTCGAGGCGATCTGCGCGGCGCTGGAATGCCAGCCCGGTGACCTGCTCACCCATGACCCAGCGCTTGCTGCCGAGGATTGATGTGGCACAGGTCCTCCCTTTCAGTTTCCGATCACGTCCTTGTGCGGGATCGCCTCGAATTCCAGCGCCTGCAACGCCGGCTGTGCCAACGGCGACAGCAGGATGCGTCCCTGGACATCGTTGTTTTCGCAGACCCATCGGAATTCGCCACGCAGCGCGCCACTGGGGGCCACTGGTGTACCGGTCTTGCACACGCCGCTGGTCCGCTTGAGGTCCGCCAGAGCGCGCTCGCGATTGCCGGCGTCATGGTCAAGCAGGAAGTTCATCGCCAACTTCCCCGCCGCAGGCTTCAGGCTTGCCTGAGCGTAGACGTCCCGGGCGATCGCGTAAAAGCTGGCGAGCACATCACTCACTGGCATCGCGCGTCCGGTCAGCAGGCCCGCCTGCTTCAATTCAAGCGCCGCAAGTCGCACGGCCGAGGACGGACCCGCGTAGGTGCGGTTGGCAAACGCGAACACGCCGATCCCCTCATTGGGCAGCAACAGCACATTGGAGCCGTAGCCCGGGTAACCGCCGGAATGGGTCAGGAACGTCCCGAGATCACAATCGTCCACCGTGGAGAATCCCATCGCGTAGGCCATTGCCATGTCGCAGGCCGCGTGACCTTCAAGCCCGGGCCGCTTCGACCGGCTCGGGAAGTCCAGTCCCTGCGACAACTCGCGCACGGTGGAACGCCTGACCGGCCCGGTTTCCTTCCCATTACGCGGCGGCCAGGCGTCAAGCAGGAACGCGACCCACTTGGCGTAGTCGTTCGCACTCGTGTGGACACCACCCATCGCTCCGAACACACCCGGTCCGAGCGTGGGCTCGGCGACATACGCGTCGTTTTCCCAGCGATACCCCAACGCGCGCATGTCCTGCGGTGCCGCGAAGATGTCATAGCCGGTCGCGCCCATCCCCAGTGGCTTGAGAATTTCGGCGGTGATGTAGTCATCGAAGGGGTGGCCCGAGACATTCGTGATGATCCGGCCAAGCAAGGCATAGCCCAGGTTCGAATACTCGAAGCCGATCTGTGGCGCGCGGTTGAACGCGACGCCCTGCTTCAGCAATTTGCTGAAGTCGGCTTCGGACAGATCCTGCTGGCGATCACCCCAAGGATCATCGGTCACGAATCCCGCCACGTGGCTCAACAGGTCACGCACGCGGATGCGCGGCGAGTCGGTCGTCGGATACACCCAGCCCTTCAGCTCGGGAATGTAGGTTTCGGCCGGACTATCGAGCGAGAGTCGCCCTTCATCGCGCAGCTTCAGCACAGCAAGCGCGGTGAATGCCTTGCTCATCGACGCGATGCGGAAGACGGTGTCACCGTCGATCGGCCTGCCAGCCCTGGTCTGGGCGATACCCGCATGCCCGAAATATGCGATCCGGCCATCCTTCACGATCACCCATACCGCACCGGGGATGTGCTTTTCCGCCATGAGATCGACGAAATGCTTGTCGATGCGAGCGGTCACCGGCGCGGCAATCGCGGGCATGGCAGCTTCTTGCGCACCAACGATGGCAAACGACTGCAACAGGACCAGGAGCGCACTGGCCATCATGGCCACGGGACGAATCATCGGCTGCGCTCCATCGATTGGGTCATGGCAGTGAACCATAAGTGACGCCACCCAAGACAGGGCACAGAAAACTTTACGCTGCGACCCTCAAGCAGCGGTGTCGTTCAACCGCGCGTGGCCCATGCAGATACCGTCCCGTATTTCTGCGAGCGTGATGGCAAGCGGATCACATGCAGCGACGCCATTGCGTTCGTCGATGCCCGTGATGCCGAAGGCGTTGTCAAACCGTCATCTACCACACGGCAAAGCCGCTGGACCGCAAGGTACTCGCCGCGTGCAGCGAGTGTGCGGCTGCGCCGGGGCAGGATATCTACAGCACTCGATCTCACCACTGGCTGGCCCAAGTGGGCAGAGCATTGAGGTGAGACGATCTCTTCTTGTCATGGCCGCATTGCTGGCTGGCACAGCAGCGGCGCAAGCACTGGATGCTGATGCGGGCCGATCATCGATTGGCACGCGCATATCCGCCTGGGCGAGGAGGACGGGGCGAGCCCGACGCAACGGACGTCACCGGCATCTTGTGCCATTGCCTTTTTCGCGTCGATCAGGCAAACAACTTCAGGCATTCCTCGCTGGCAACAGGTGACCCGAAATAGTAGCCCTGCATGGCATGGCAGCCCATGCGCCGCAGGATCGCCAATTGGCCTTCCGTTTCCACGCCCTCGGCCAGGACACGCAGGCCGAGACCCCGGGCCAGCGTCACGATGGCTTCGACGACCGGGGCGGAATTCTGCACGCCCTGCTTCGGTTCGAGGTTGAAGACAAAGCTCTGGTCGATCTTCAGCGTGTCGATCGGCAGGCGCTGCAGGTAGGCGAGCGAAGAATAGCCAGTGCCGAAATCGTCGATGGCGATCGCCACGCCCAACGCCTTGATCGCGTGCAGGCGACTTACGGAGTCGCCCACCTGCTGCATGACGATGTTCTCGGTCAGCTCCAGTTCGAGCCCGCCGGGATCCAGCCCGGTCCGGGACAGGGTTTCGGCCACGATGTCCACCCAGTCCTCGTTCTGGAACTGCAGCGCCGACACGTTCACCGCCATCCGCAAGTCGGTGCGGCCTGCCGCGCGCCAGAGCACGCACTGGTGACATGCCTGTTCCAGCACCCAGCGCCCGAGCGCATGGATGAGTCCGGACTCTTCGGCCAGAGGGATGAATCGTGCCGGCAGGATCATTCCCTGCACGGGATGGTTCCAGCGCAGCAGAGCCTCGAAGCCCATCAGGGTTGCGTCAGCGCGGTACAGCGCCTGGTAGTGCAGCAACAATTCGCCGCGGCCGATGGCACGACGCAGATCGAATTCCAGTTCGACGCGATCGGTCAATTGCGAGTTCAACTCGGCGGTGTAGAACTTGAAGCAGTTGCGGCCTGATGCCTTGGCCAGGTACATGGCGGCATCGGCATGGCTCTGCAAGGCCACGCTGTCCAGCGCGTCATCAGGGTAGAAACTGATACCGATACTTGCGGTGGTATGGATCTCGTGGCCCAGCAGATTGAACGGCGTACTGAGCGAAGTGAGCAGCAGTTGCGCGATGCGCCCCGCATCCCGTGCATCGCGGATGCCGTTGAGGACCACCACGAACTCGTCGCCGCCAAGCCTGGCCAACGTATCCGAACCACGCATCACCGACTGCAAACAGTTGGACACCCAACGAAGCAACTCGTCACCCGCGCCGTGCCCCCGCGTGTCGTTGATCGTCTTGAAACCGTCAAGGTCGATGAACAGCACGGCGACGCTTTGCTGCTGTCGCTGGGCCTGGAGCAAGGCCTGATTGAGTCGATCCTCGAGCAGGGCTCGATTTGGCAGATCGGTGAGTGCGTCGTGCTGCGCCTGGTGGCTGAGCCTGTCCTCCAGGGACGCATGTGCCACAAGCTGTGCCACCAGTCTGGTAGCCGTACTCAGGACGATTTCCGGTATCTGCAGGCGCTGAGCTCCCAGTTTGCAATGCACCACCATCAGGCCTTCAGGCTCACCAAGGACAGACAGGATCGGGGCGGCCGCACACATGACGAGCCCACAACGCTCGGCCAATTCGCGGCACGGCTGCCAGCCAGCGGCCTGTCGCAGGTCCCCGCTGAGTATCAGCTCGCGCAAGCTTCGTTCCGGATCTTCCAATTGCAGCCCCAGGCTCTCCGTACCCAGGGGGAAATCCTGCGCCAGGCTGGGACCAGCGCTGAGGGTGAGCCGGCCTTGCCTCAGCAGAAATACGCAGCACATGCTCCCTGCACACTGGTTTTCCACCAACCGGGTGACGTGCGTCAGCACGCTCTCCATCGGCAGACTCTGGGCCACCATGGTCAGGATCGCTGACTGTTCGCGTTCGAGCAGCTCCAGCATTTTTCGGGTGGTGACGTCCACCATCAGTCCGGTCGCAATTCCCGACGTACGACCAGCCTCCGTCACGCTGCCGAGCAACCAGACAACGCGTCCGTCGGCTGCAAAAACCCTGACTTCGAAATTCCGGGCAGCTCCCGCCAGGAGCTCCTCGCTCATGGCGACCATCCGGCCGCGATCATCCGGATGCATGTGGGCCAACAAGAAACCCGGCGTATTCAGCCACTCCTCAACGGGGTAACCAAGAATATCTTCGGCGCGACTGCTGACGAAGCTGTAGCTCCAGGTCGAGAGATCCATCTCCCACAAGATCGCATCGATGCTTTCCAGCAGTTCGCGGAAACGCCGTTCTGCAGCTTTCGTCGCGGCATGCTCGGTTTGTTCGCGATCCAGCAGGCAGGCACGCTCGATGGCGTAGCGCGCGCTGCGCAAGATCTGATCCCCATCCAGCCGGCCCTTGATCAAATAGTCCTGTGCTCCCGCTGCGACCGCCTGTGTGGCCAGGTTCTGATCGTCCATTCCGCTCAACACGATGACCGGCACATGCGGGGCGCTGGCCTGGAGCGTGTGGAAGGTGGCCAAACCCCAGCTGTCCGGAAGTCCGAGGTCGAGCAAGACGAGGTCCACGCCGCCTCCATTCAACCGCGCCATCCCCGTCGCAAGCAGTCCCACAACCTCGACCTGGCACGTGGCGCCCCCGGATTTCTCCAACAGCAGCTGCAGCAGGCACGCGTCAACGCGATTGTCCTCGATCAGCAGAATGCGCAGGGCGCGGACACTCATCTCATGGCCACTGGGCCCAAGGCCCGGCCAGGTGAGATGCAGAGCGCGGACCGTAGTCCACTGGTGGTAATCCATCGCAGTGGGGATGCGCACAGTCGTGCGTGCCACGGACAATTTGCATCACTCTTTCTCCCTTGCAAAGTAGTCCAACCAACGATAGATACGTGACGGCGAGTGCTGACCGGACAACCAGAAAACGGGGCGGTACCACCTCAACGCGTCACGGGTGTCACGCACAGTGTTTGCGACGAAAAGAAATTGTCCGAGACACCATTCTTACTGCGTCTGCTGCAAATGACGCTGCTGGCCCTGGCGCCGACGTCGCAGGCCACTGCGCTCGGTCACTGGCAGCGCGTCCATGCCTGCGCGAAGAGCGATGCGGGGACCAGGCGTGCCACCGCGCTGCACGGCAATGGCGCCCGTGGTGTCCAAGCCTGTGCGTATGTCGTCAAAGCCTCGCGCGAAGGTGAGCGGCGACGAGCTTGGCGGGTCGAGCTTCGCGATTGCCGAGGTCTGGATGCTGGTGGATGCCGCGGCGTCAAGTCAGCACTTGTGCGTCCACTTTCGCAGCAAGGGCTTCGACTTCCGAGATTCTGCGCCGCAGCGGAAATCGGAAGGACAGCAACCAGGGCAGCAGCGAGCAATGGTCAGCGCATGGGAGGACTCTGTTCGGGATAGGTCGATGCGAGCTCCGGCGAATCGGGGTCAGCGTGCCGTTTTTCATTCCGGACCAATCCAACCTGCCCACTTTATTCGCCTATGTCCCTGCATCCACGTTCGTTGCAACCAGCAGCCGCTCGATCTGCTCGCGCAAGTCCGCCACGTCAGCTTCCAGCGCTGATACGCGTGCTGCCAATGCTGGCGCCGGTGATTCGCTTATCGCTTTCGAACCGCGCATGACGATCGCGTCCACATCCACCGGGCCGCACAACAGATGCGCAACCCGATCCTCGCGTTGGCCGGAACCGCGTGGCACTTGCACCACGAGCGCGGGCTGGCGTCGCGCCATCCGATCCAGTTGGTGGCGCACCTCTTCCAGATCGGTAAAAGCGTGCAGCCGTTCGCTGCGAGACAACAGTTCGGATGCGGTCTGCGGGCCGCGCAGCAGCAGCAAGCCCAACAAGGCAACCTGCTGCGGCGGCAGCCGCAAGTACGCCGCGACTCGATGTTCGTAACGTTCCGCGCGCGAGGAAAATACCTGCCTGGCCAATCCTTTTGCTTCCAACTGGCGCAGCGCATGATTCGTCGCACCCAGTTCCAGCGCCATCACCGGCTCACGTGCGGTCTTCTGGTTGGAGGCCAACTGCACCGCAGCGATCGTCAGCGGATACACATCCGGCGTCGTCGCCGCTTTCTCGATCAAGCAGCCCAACGCCCGCGCTTCGGCGGCATTGAGCAACGGCAGGGAATCGGTGGCGTCCATGCGGGAACCTGTTCGGCTAGGCGAATCATTCCAAGAGGCCTGCCAGGAAAGCCGAACAAATCGGACAGCGGCAGCCAAGGCAGCTTACGGACTTTCGTCCCGGTTCT
>JBKJOY010000309.1:0-3256 GCA_046595415.1 Thermomonas sp. | reverse complement strand
CTGCGCCGATCGCCTGCAGCGCGCTGGCATCCAGGCAACCGTGTTTGATCGTTACGAACGCATCGGTGGACTGCTGCAGTTCGGCATTCCGACCTTCAAGCTGCAGCGCGCAGTGATCGGCCGCCGCCACGCCATCCTGGCCGGCATGGGCGTGGAATTCCGGTTGGGCGTGGAGATCGGTCGCGATATCGGCATGGATGACCTGCTGCGCGATTTCGATGCGGTGTTCCTCGGGCTGGGCAGCTATCGCTATACCGACGGCAAGCTGCCGGGGCAGTCGCTGCGGAATGTATTGCCGGCGCTGCCATTCCTGGTCCAGAACGGGCGTATCGTGATCGGGGACGACACTGAAGGCCGGCCGATCGCCGGCTGGGAAGACCAGGTCACGCTGCCTGATCTGAATGGCAAACGCGTCGTGGTGCTTGGTGGTGGCGACACCGGTATGGACTGCGTGCGCAGTGCGGTGCGCCTCGGTGCGGCCAGCGTCGCTTGCCTGTATCGGCGCGACGAAGCCAACATGCCAGGGTCCGCGCGCGAGGTCGCCAATGCGCGCGAAGAAGGCGTCGAATTCCTGTTCAATTGCCAGCCGCTTGCCTTGCTTGGCGAAGAGGCGGTGACCGCCGTGCAAGTCGCCCAGACCCGGCTCGGCGAACCCGACGCGCGCGGCCGCCAATCGGCCGAGATCGTGCCAGGCAGCGAATCTGTGATGGATGCCGATGTGGTGATCATCGCCTTCGGCTTCCAGCCGGATCCACCGCAGTGGCTTGCCGCGCATGGCATCGCGTTGGAAGCCAACGGACGCATCACGGTGACGCCAGCACCGACCTGCAAGACGCGCAAGAGTGCATCGACATCGCTGCCATATCAAACCAGTAATCCGAACGTCTTCGCCGGAGGCGATGGCGTGCGTGGTGCGGATCTGGTGGTGACGGCGACCTACGAAGGGCGCGAGGCGGCTGCCGGGATAGCGAAGTTGTTGCTGGGCTGAGCCCAGCACGACTTCCCGTGGATGGTCGAAGCCACGTGGTGGCGCTTTGCCGCCGTGCAGTCGCATGATCGGAAATCGCGACGGCTGGTCTTCCCGGAGCAAGTGGCCCGGACTTTTTGGCTCCGGTTCTTCGATGCTAAGCTCGGCCGAGCATCGGAGCACGGGTCTCCGGCTGACACGCCGTGGAGCACGACGATGCGAAATGCGAGCCTGCTGCTGTGCTGTTGCGTCGCCCTTTTGATCGCGGGCTGTTCCGATCAGGAAATGGAAAAGCCTCCGGCATCCGCGCCGGCGACTGTTGCATCGCCGGATGCCGCACTCGAACCAAAGATCGTCGTGCAGCTCGGGCATCAGGCCCCGGTGCTCGCGGTGCGCTGGGTCGATGACGGGCACCATCTGGCCTCGCTCGCACGCGATGGCTCCATCGTGATCTGGAACGTGGCCACCGGCACGATCCTCGACCATGCGCAGGTGCCGATTGATCCGGCACTGCTCGGCCCGCCGCCAGGCGAGGGCGGGCGTGACGGTCCGTTGAAATTCCACACGTTCAGCGATGGTCCCGTCCCTGGCACGTTGTCGATCGCCTACGCAGGCAGCTCCGAAGCAGATGCCGGACGCGCCTGCGCAGATGCCCACCGGCCCGGCACGCGGTGGTGCACGTACACGCTTGACCTGGCGACGCGCGGGGTTCGCGCGGACAACAGCCTGCCGGTTCCGGCTGATGCCGTCGACGATGCTGCACATCGCTGGCCGACCTCGCCGGACGGCCTGTTGCGACCGGAAGCGAACCATGCCAACGGCCAGCGCGGCCTGTTCGACCTGTCCGACGAACACATCGACTTTCCGGATCCGACGTGCGTCTCGCCAGCACTCTGTCGCTACGGCGTCAGTCTGTTTGCAAGCAAGGACGATACGAAGCTGCGTGCGCTGACCGGTGAACCACGTAGTTATTTCCTTGACGCAGACGTGTCTGGCGATGGACTGCATCTGGTGCGGGTCGAAAGCTTCGCGCAGGAAACCCAAGCGCGTGTGCAGACACTCGACCTGTCCAGCGGCAGCGGTGATCGCGCTTATGTCCCGGAGCGCGCTTACCATCATGTGCAGTGGCTTGATACCACGCGCTACCTGCTTGGCAGCTACGGCTACGACGCCACGAATGATACTGATGCGGCGATGGCGGGATTCCCGCCTGCGCTGCTGGTCGATCCGGCGTGTGCCGCGCGCGGCGACTGCGCTTCGATCGAAAGCCGTTGGCAGATGCGGCCGGCCGACGGGGGTGGCCTGGTAGCGCTGGGGTCGCTCGAGTCCGCCTGTTTCCGAGGCGGCCGAAATGGCATTGATCACGTGTTTTGCCCCTCCACCGAGGGCCAGGCCGACGATGGCAACTACACGAATGATCCACCGCCCACGGGCCTCGCCCTGCTTGCGCATGGGGCGAAGGAGTGGCAACCGATGGCGCTGGCAGGAATGGCCAGCGAGGTGATCACCGCGATCGAAACTTCACCGGACCATCGGCAACTCGCGGTCGCGACACGCATCTGGGATCGTGCCGATGCACCGGATGCGAAGCAGGTGCTGCGACTTTGGCTGGTCGACATAGCCGATGGCGCGGCCGCCGCGCCGCGTCGCCTGCTTGAAATTGTCGATCCGCGCGGCACGGCGCAGGGATTCACCGACGAACAGACAATCCGCGCGCTGTCCTTCAGTGCCGATGGTCGCCACATCGTCTTCACCCACGCGAAGGCCGCCATCGCGGCGGACAAGCGCGCATCAGCCGACCTGTACATCGTCGACACCGATGCCGCGGCCAGGGTGCGCAACGTCGCCGGCTTCGCGCGACGTGCAACCGCACTTGGGAACGACCGCGTACTGGGGCTGGATGACGGCGCACTGCTTGACCTGGAGAGCGGGCACATCATTGCCAACGTCGCAGGGTCGGCTTCACTGGTGCGGGCCGGCTGGATCGAACGTAGCCGCCTGCTGTGGACAGCCACCGACGACGGCGCAATCCATTTTTACGATGCCGCCGCTGGCTCGCCGCAACTGACGCTCTACACCTTCCCCGACAACCGCTACTTCGCGGTGATACCTGGTGGCCGCTACGACACCAACCTTGCTGCCGACACCAACCTGGTGCGCTGGGTGGTGCCGGACGCGCCGTGGCAAAGCCTGTCAGCGCAAACCTTCATGCGCGACTACTACGAGCCCGGCCTGTACCGCCGGTGGCTCGAATGCCGTTCCAGCAACAGCTGCGCGAATGCCTTCAAG
>JBKJOY010000234.1:0-6339 GCA_046595415.1 Thermomonas sp. | reverse complement strand
TGTGTTCCTGGACTTTGGGGATGGCCGCACCGTCACCCCGGAACTCTCCGGCAGCAGCCTCGATGGCATCACTCGTTCCAGCATCCTGCAATTGGCGCGCGACCGCGGCATGCAGGTCGAAGAACGCAAGGTCACGTTCGATGAATGGAAGGATGGCGTGGCGTCAGGTGCCATCGCGGAAGTGTTCGCCTGCGGCACCGCTGCGGTGATCACCCCGATCGGCGAGCTGAAGGGCGACGGTTTCTCGATTGGGGATATCAACGCCCCGGCCGGCACCATCACCATGGCGATCCGCGAGCAACTGACCGGCATCCAGTACGGCCGTATTCCCGACCGCCACGGCTGGCTGGTCAAGCTGCGGTAACGGTTACAGGCGCACCCACCAGCACCCCATGTTTTTGCGCAGGCCGAACACCGTCCTCGATGGCGTGCTGCCGTTCGCCAACGTCTGTTCCACGCGCAGGCCGATCAGCCGTGGCTTGGTGACGCGCTGCGGGATGATCGCGCCAGTTTCATCGAATTCGACGATACCCGGGTAAGGGTAGGCATAAGGATCGTTGCCGCCCGAATACATCGGCTGCACATCCACCAGCGGCCGCTTGGTGATCAGTGCCAAACGGTCCATCACCCGGTATCCGCTGGACGTGGATGCACCGGTGAAGTCGTATACGCCAGCCAAAGCGTTGACGTCCCCGGACTGGATGGCGCTGCTCAACGAATAGGCCAGATCCTGGACGCTTCGGGAGCATCCACGATAGAGGTGACTGCCATAAAGTCCCGAGACGCCACTAGCGGCCAGTCGCTCGATGGCACCGATGTCCTCGCATTTGCGGTCTGTATAGACCAGGGCGCCATCGCCGCCTGTGCAGCGACGAACCTGCGCCACCGCCGTCACCGGTACGCAATTCATGATCAACATCAGGGACAGGAGAAGGGTGAGGCGCAGCATGTGCGTTGAAGCCTACGCGGTGGCGCTCCCGCACGAAAGGGACATGCGCTGTCCGGATCTCGGCTCTCATTCAGTAACGGAGGAAATAGCAGCCCTGGTCACGACGCACATCGAAATCCACGACGCTGTTGCCATTGCCGGCATCGAATGTCACTTGCAGCAATCCAGCCTTATCCTGGCCTGCGCCTGGCTGGTCTCCAGCATCCGCGAATAGAGCGCCTGCTCCTGCGCTGGCATCAAAAAACGATGCATCGCTGATCGGGCGATGCGCCAGTTGTTCAAGCCGGGCCATGATGCGTTGTGCCTGTTGGTTGCCCATGCCGGCCCAGTCGAAGCTTTCCGCAATGCGGTTCACGTCACCCATCGCCACAGCGCCTTCGAAGTCCATTGCAAGTTGGCCAGGTGTCGTCGCACATCCGCGTGCCAAGGGCCGACGGGTTGGAAGCGCGGTTGCGCTATCGACCAATGCGTTTGAAAGTGATTCGGCCGCCACACCGGACTGCAATGCGACCAAGTTTTCTTCCCTGCGCTGATCACTGGCAATATGACCCAACACCTCCGCAGACAACGGCATCGCTTGGCCGCCCAGTGCGCGACATGCATGGTCCGTATATGCGGATGTGCCATCCGACATCTGGCAACGAACAACGCCCGTCGTTGCGTCAGCACGCTGTGGAATGGCAGGCAGTGCCACCATTGCGATGGCGGCGGCAAGCGCGGAGGTCAGCAGTGGACGCATGGATGTACGAACAAGTGGCATGCCTTCGATGGCACGCACGTAGGATCAATCCGGAAGCGTCAACGTCGCGTCTGGAATCGCTGAATCCTAGTCAAACTCAGGCAATCCTGGCGAGAACGTTCAGGGTCGGTTTTGCCAGATTGAGCGTGTAGAAATGCAATCCGGGCGCGCCGCCCGCCACCAGTCGCTGGCACAACGTGGCCACTACGTCCGCCGCGAAGGTGCGGATACTCTCCGCATCGTCCCCATAGCCGCGCATGCGTTGGCTGATCCAGCGCGGAATCTCGGCGCCACAGGCTTCGGAAAAGCGCTTGAGCTGGCTGAAATTCGAGATGGGCATGATGCCGGGGACTATGGGTACATCGATGCCCGCGGCTCGCACATCGTCCACGAAACGGAAGTAGGCGTCTGCGTTGTAGAAGTACTGGGTGATCGCGCCGTCTGCGCCGGCATCGACCTTGGTCTTGAAGTTGCGAAGGTCAACCAAGGCGTCCTCCGCCTGCGGATGCGTCTCCGGATAGGCAGCGACTTCGATGTGGAAATGATCGCCATGTTCACTGCGGATCAGCGCGACCAGTTCGCTTGCATAACGCAGGTCGCCACTGCGGGCCATGCCCGAGGGGAGGTCGCCGCGCAATGCAACCACCCGATTGCAACCCAGTGCGCGGTAGAGCTTCAGCAGCGAGCGGATCTCCTCGCGGGTGCCGCCTACGCAGCTGATGTGCGGCACGCCACACACGCCATGTTCGCTGCGCAACCGCTGCACCGTTTCCGGGGTATGACTCAGGGTCGACCCACCCGCGCCGAAGGTCACTGACATGAACTGCGGATCGTGCGCCTTGAAGCGCAGCACGCTGCGGTCGAGTTGCGTGCGCTGCTCATCGGTCTTGGGTGGGTAGAACTCGAAACTGATCGGCAGCATGAGCGCAAGCGTCGGCGTGATGTCATCCATATTGTATCTCTTCATCCGGATGAAATAAAACAGTTGTTTCAAAGCCTTGTTACAGCAGCGCTTGACCCGTGCGGGCCATGGCAGGCAATGTGCTGCAGGGGGAACCGATGCTCGATGTGATGGGAACTGCGCCTGCGCCGACTGCAGCAACGCCACGCCTGCTGCAGGAGTTGGCCGAAACCTTGCAGCGCTTGCGCCTGGGCGGGCCGTTCTATCTGCTGTTGTGGCTGTTGGCTGGCGCAGCGAGCGGCCTGTGGGAACAGGCGCGTGCCCCGTTCCTGTTGGTGGCCCTGGTATTCCTGGTACTGGTGGTGATGCGTTTTCGCATCCATGGCGTGCCCGCTGGCTCGGGCGATGAAACCGTGCGCCGGCGGCTGGACCAGATCTGGGCACTGTTGCTGACCAACGCGGCCGTATGGGGTGCTGCCAGCGCGTGGCTGCTGATGGTGACCCCCAACGAAGCCGCGCGCACGGTGGCCGCCATCAGTTCCTATGCCTTTGCCACCGCATTCGCGCACAACTTTGCGATGCGCATGGGACGCGCTTATCTGGCGGTAGCGCTGACCTACCTGCCGACCCTCGGCGCGTTCATCGCCAACGGCTCGCTGATCGAACTGATTGCGGTAAGCGTGCTTTATCTGCTGTACGTCTCGCTGGCGCTGCGTCGCAGTCACGGTGAATACCTGCAACGCCTGGACCTTCAGGACGAGTTGCGTGACCAGCGCGACCTGTTCGAACAGCAGAGCCGGCGCGATGGCTTGACCGGGCTCGCCAACCGCCGCCGCTTTTCTTCGGCGCTGGAGGAATGGATCGCCGCTGCGCGCGACCACGGTTTCCCGTTGGCTTTGTTGATCATGGACCTGGATCATTTCAAATCGGTCAACGACCGCTACGGACATGTATCGGGTGATACCTGCCTGCGTGCAATCGCCGAGCAGTTGCAGCGGGAGTTTCCGGCCCCGACGGATCTGGTGGCCCGGCTGGGTGGGGAGGAGTTCGGCGTGCTGATTCGAGATTGCACGCTGGAGCAAGCCATGCTTCGCGCGGACGAGTTCCGGCAGGGCTTTGCGGCCGAAGCAATCGCGATCCCGTGCGGCGAACTGCGGCTTAGCGTGAGCATCGGCGTTGCGATGTTCGATCTGCAACAACATGCCAATGGCGACGCACTCTTCCAGGCCGCCGATGCGGCGATGTATCGCGCCAAGGCCTCCGGTCGAAACGCGGTGATGCAGGCGGGCAACGAATCGGGCGCGGTGGAGCCTGCGGAACGCGGGGAGTAGAGTGCACAGGGATTGATGGGTCGACATGACCGCTTCGGCGACCCGAAGCCGTTCAGTACGGATGTCAGGATAAGGTCGAAAGGTCGGGAGGCCGCCGATGATGTCGCTGCTGAAAGTCGTGCAATCCCCTGACGCCAGCGCAGGGGAACCAAGTGCCAGCGAACGGTTCACGCGCACCCTGGTCGCGCTCACCCGGACGGTCTGGCACCCGGATTGCACGTTCGAGTCGGCGATCGCAGCGATCTGCGAAGCAGCAGCGAATGCGCTTCAGATCGAGCGCGTGAGCGTGTGGTGCTACGAGGTCGAGGAAACGCGCCTGCGTTGCCTGCACGCGTACCACGCCGGTACCGGCGAGCATCAGTCGGTGGAGATGCTGGAAACCCTGCCACTGGACGGGGATGACTACATCGCGGTGCTGGAGGACGTGCGTACCTTCGAGGCTGCCGACATCCACGACGGTGAAAGTCCCGGCTCTGCCAATTCGCACCTTGCGTTGCGCGATTACCTGCAGCGCCATCGCATCCACGCAGTGCTTGATGCGCCGGCCTTTGTCGGGGGCGAGTTGCAGGGTGTCATCTGCCTGGAAAGCATCCTGCGTTCGCGCATCTGGTCGCGTGAGGAAACCACCTTCGCCGCGAGCATGGGTGACTACGTGGCGATGGCCTTCGAGATCGCGCGCCGCCGTCGTGCCGAAGCCGAGATCGAACACCTGCGCTTGCACGATGCCGTCACCGGCTTGCCCAACCGCGACTACATGACCGAGATGATCCGGCAGCGACTCGCGGTCCCCGTGCGTGGCGAAGTGGTGCCATCGATCGTCCACGTGCAGGTGAGCGCGACCGGGGGAGTGGCCTGGTCGGCTGGCTTCCCGACCGAGGACGAGGTCATGGCGCGCATCGCCGAGCGACTGCAGTCATTTACCGGCAACGGTGTCGAGCTTGCGCGCACGCGGGCGGACGGCTTCACCTTCCTGATCAGCGCCAACACGGCCAAACGCACCGTCATTCGCCTTGCCGAAGGTGTGCTGAAGGCGCTGCGAAGCATGGACTGGGCACACACCGAGGCGGACCCGAGTGCCTGCATTGGCATTGCCCTTGTCGAGCCGGGCGAGACCCATGACGCGCGCGTGCTGCTGCACCAGGGCCAGGAAGCCGCGGAGCAGGCGCGTGCGCTCGACCGCTTCGGCTATGCGATCTACGACCATGAGCATCACGCTGTGCTGGTCGAAGCAGTGCGCCAGGAACGCGCCTTGCGCGATGCCTTCGCCCAGGGGCAGTTCGAGCTTCACTACCAGCCCGAATTCGATGCTGCTTCGGGACAGTGGGTTGCCGCGGAATCGCTGCTGCGTTGGCGCGACGGCGAACGATTGGTGGTGGCGGGAGAATTCATCGACGT
The DNA here is from genome assembly GCA_046595415.1 of Thermomonas sp. Taxonomy (GTDB): domain Bacteria; phylum Pseudomonadota; class Gammaproteobacteria; order Xanthomonadales; family Xanthomonadaceae; genus Thermomonas. The sequence continues at coordinate 1,024 of JBKJOY010000234.1, read as the reverse complement.
GATCGAGGCGTCGGACTTGATGCTGCCGGTCGGTTGCTGGGTCGTGTGGCAAGCCTGCCACGACGCCGCGGGCTGGCCGCCGACCTGCGATGGCCGCCCTGTGGGGGTGCGCGTGAACGTGTCCGCGCGGCAGTTCGACGAGCCCGGCCTGCTGGAAGACGTGAGCGCGGCCCTGGAGGCATCGGGACTGGATCCTGCACGCCTGTGCCTGGAGTTGACCGAGACCACGCTCATGCGCGACATCGAACATGCAATGGACATCCTGAGGCCACTGCGGCAGCTTGGGGTGCAGGTTGCGATCGATGATTTCGGAACCGGCTATGCCTCGCTGGTCTATCTCAAGCGGTTGCCGATCGACGTAATCAAGATCGACCGCAGCTTCGTCCAGGGCTTGCCCGACCAGGTGAGCGACCTGGCAATCGTCCAGGCGATTGCGAGCCTTGCCGAGGCATTTGGCATCGATGTGGTTGCCGAAGGCGTGGAGTTGCCCACCCAGCAGGACGCGCTGCTGGCCATTGGTGTTCACCGGATGCAAGGTTGGCTTTACGGCAAGGCGATGCAGCAAGACGAACTGTGTCGCATCCTTGGCTTGGCTCTGGGCGCGCAGGCAACCGGGTGATCCCCGCAAACAAAACGGGCGCCTTCCGGCGCCCGCTGCTTGCAATCGCTGCCACACCCGATCAGTAGCGGTAATGCTCCGGCTTGTAGGGACCGTCCTTCGAGACACCCAGATAGGCGGCTTGCTCGTCGCTCAGCGTGGTGAGCTTCACCCCGATCTTGTCCAGGTGCAGGCGTGCCACTTCCTCGTCCAGGTGCTTGGGCAGGATGTAGACCTTGTTCTCGTAGCTGTCCTTCTTCTCCCACAGGTCAATCTGGGCGAGCGTTTGGTTGGCGAACGAGTTCGACATCACGAAGCTCGGGTGGCCGGTGGCGCAGCCGAGATTCACGAGACGGCCATCGGCGAGCAGGAAGATCGCGTTTCCACCACCAAACACGTACTTGTCGACCTGCGGCTTGATGTTGA
>JBKJOY010000140.1:0-10129 GCA_046595415.1 Thermomonas sp. | reverse complement strand
CAACCCGCTTGCATAGCTGCGGGTTGGCCCGCAAGTCCCTGATCGACGCCTTCCGCGTGGTCGAAGATGACGACCTGATCAGTCGCTACCGGCGCAGGATGTCGTCACTGTTGCTGGTGTAACGCCTGGCCAACCATACGTTTGCGTATGGTAATCTGGCCCACCGCACCGAGCCCGCCACTGCGATGAAAGCCCGCACCCTGCGCGCCGCCATGAACCTGTGGCCGCCCTTCCTGTTCGCCGGCATCCACGTCACCCAGATGAGCAGCAATTGGCGACATATCCGGGTCGAGCTGCGCATGCGCCCATGGAACCGCAACTTCGTCGGCACCCATTTCGGCGGCAGCCTGTTCGCCATGACCGATCCGTTCCGGATGTTGCCGATGATGAAATGCCTCGGCCCGGACTACATCGTCTGGGACAAGGCTGGCGAGATCGAGTTCGTGACGCCCGGGCGGGGTGTCGTGCACGCCTGCTTCGATCTCGACGATACGGTTCTGGATGAGATCCGCGCCGCCACCGCGAGCGGCGCAAAGCTCCTGCGCTGGTTTGATGCGGACGTGCTGGATGCGCAAGGCGAGTTGGTGGCGCGCACGCGCAAACAGTTGTACATCCGTCGCAAACCGAGACGTTGATCGTTCCATCAGACATCCCGCCGGACTATGCTGCGGTGACCAGATGACCCGGGGTATTCGTGTCCAGCCGCACTCTCGACAATGATCGGCCTGAGGTCGATGGCTACCGCATCATCAAGATCATCGGCCACGGTGGCATGTCCACCGTGTATCTGGCCGACCAGACGTCGCTGGGCCGCAAAGTCGCGCTCAAGGTGATGTTGCCGGAGGCCTTGGCCGATGAGGTAAGCCGGGGCCGCTTCGAGAACGAAGCGCACACGATTGCCCGCCTGCAACATCCGAACATCGTTGGCATCCATGAAGTCGGGCGCACCCGCGACGGCGTGCCGTTCTACTCGATGCCGTACCTGTCGCATGGTCACCTTGCCCAGCGCAAATTGCGCGGTGACCAGGCACGCGTCGCCGAGATCCTGCGCGTGCTGTTGCAGGCGCTGGACTACGCGCATGTGCGCGGTGTCGTGCATCGCGACGTCAAGGCCGAAAACGTCCTGTTCGACGACAACGAGCGCCCGCAACTGGCAGACTTCGGCATCGCCCTGCGCCGCGGCAGCAATCCGCGCCTGACCTCGACCGGCCTGGCCGTGGGTAGCACCGCCTACATGCCGCCGGAACAGGCACGCGGGAATACCGTTGATCGCCGCGCCGACCTCTACAGCCTCGGCGTGCTGGCCTGGGAAATGCTGATCGGTCGGCTGCCGTACAACGCGGGCGATGCCTTATCGATGGCGATGATGCACGTGCAGAATCCCGTCCCGCGACTGCCGGCATCGCTGAAACATTGGCAGGGATTCATCGACAAGAGCATGGCGAAGCTGCCCGATGATCGCTACGCCAGCGCGCAGGACATGCTGGAGGCGCTTGATAAAATGCAGGCGCGCGCCGGCAAGCATTTTGGCGTGGTCGAAGTGACGGCGCCGACGCAGGATGCGGAACCCGGCAACGGCGCACCACACGGCTTCCGTTGGAAACGCCTGGCATTGGCAACGGCCGTGCTTGCTGCGGTCATTGCGCTGGTGATCGGCGTACCCCGTTTGCGGGGCCACCAGGATGTCTTGCCGGGAGCAGGCGAGCTAACGGCCACCGCGCGCGTGGGCGCACACCAGCAGAACGCCTTGCCAGTACCGAGTGCCAACACCGGCGAAGGTGTGCTTGGCGGGATGAATTCCGACACGAGCGCCGGCATCGCCGCCTATCTCGCCAATGCCGAGCAGCAGTTGCGCGAGGGCCATTTGCTGGCGCCGACCAACAGCAATGCCTGGGACAGCCTGGACGCAGCGCGACGCGTCAATCCAACCGACCTGCAGATGTTGATGCTGAGTGCCCGTTTATTCGATGCGCTGGCCGATGCAAGCGAACAGGCCATGCGCAATGGCGACACGATTGCCGCCCGTGGTGCGTTCGACCGCGCACGTGAACTGGATGCCCGTCGCGGTGGCGACGGCAACGCCATCGACTTGCTGCGCAAGCGGCTGGATGCAGCGTTCAGCTCGCGCCTGGACGCGATCATCGCCAAACCCGATCCGGAAGCTGCACGCCAGTTCGTGGCCGACGCCCGCTGGATCGGGCTGGATCCTGCACGCATGCAGGCGCTGCAGGCGAAGCTGGGGCAACTACCGGCCAGCGAGGCCAGGCTGATTGCCGGAAGCAGTGGCGTTGCGGAGCGCGCTCAAGTCCAGATCGTCACCGTCAGCCGGGCGGACTACGCCCGCTTCGCCGAATCGACCTCCCGGCCTGCAGCGGACTGCGGTCGCAACGGGCTGTTCGGTGCGCGTCGGAGCTGGAAGGTCCCGGGCGGCAACCTGCCCGCCAGCGCGCCAGTGGTCTGCGTTTCCGCGGATGACGCAAAAGCTTACGCAAGCTGGCTGACGGCCACCGACAAACACCGGTATCGCCTGCCAAGCGCAGGCGAAGCAAAGACCCAGGCGAACCTGCCTGTTCCCGGCTGGCTCACCCTGTGCGCCGACAACCGTTGCAGCAGGCGGATGGTCAGCGGAAAAGCAGCCCCGCTGGGCGCTGCGCAAGGTTACAAGGACATTGGCATCCAGTTGGTTCGCGAGCGTTGACCGCGACGCTTCACCCTACAATGCGCGGATGCCCACGCCCCCAGCGCCCCCCGCAGCACTCACTCCGCGCCTGCAACGGTTGTTCATCACCGGGCTGCTGACCTTGTTGCCCTTGTGGCTGACATGGATCGTGGTGAAATTCCTGTTCCTGATGCTCAGCGACCTGAGCCGTCCGGTCGTCGAGCCGGCACTTCAGAGTGCTGCGGCGGCGAATCCCGGTGCACTCGGCTGGCTTGCCTCGCCATGGGTGCTGGGCGCGCTCGGGACGTTCGCCACGGTGCTTGCCATCCTGCTGGTGGGTTGGCTGGCGCGCCGCGTGGTCGGCCAGCGCCTGCTCGGCTGGTTTGAAGCCATCGTTGCGCGGATTCCATTGGCCAGCACGATCTATGGCAGCGCACGCAAGCTGCTCGACATCCTGCAAACCAAGCCCGATGGCACCCAGCGCGTGGTGCTGATCGACTTCCCGCACCCGGAAATGAAGACGCTGGGTTTCGTCACCCGGGTGATGCGCGAAATCGGCACTGGCCGCGAGCTCGCAGCGGTCTACGTGCCAACCACGCCGAATCCGACCTCTGGCTACCTGGAAATCGTGCCCGTGGAAAAGATGACGCCCACCGACTGGACGGTAGACCAGGCCATGAGCTTCATCATCAGCGGCGGCGCCGTGGCGCCTGACTCGATTCCGTTCAGCCCGCCCGCCCAGAAAGCGCCCTGATACCAACGCGGACGCCAAGCCCCCGCGCGACTGGCGGTGCGGTTTCCTGCTAGGCCGCTTTAGCGCACGCCACGCACCGGTAACGCCGCAGGTGTTCATCCGTAGTGCCCATGCGAAGTTCGAACGCGAGCAGGCGCTTGAAGCAATGACTGACATCCAACTCATCCGTCATGCCCATGCCACCGTGTAGTTGCACGGCTTCCTGGCCGACCTTGCGTGCCGCTTGGCCAACGATCACTTTCGCGCCAGACACTGCTTCGCGGCGCTTGTGCGGGTCGGCTTGCAGGCAGGCGGATGTGGCGAGGTAGGTCATCGAACGCGCCTGCTCGACCTGCATGTACATGTCGGCCATGCGGTGCTGCAGTGCCTGGAAACTCCCGATCGGCGAGCCGAACTGGACGCGGTCGCGGGTGTACTGAACGGTCGCGGCCAACACCCGGTCGAGCACGCCAACCGCGTCTGCGCACAATGCGGCGATGCCGCGATCCAGGGTTTCATCGAGTGCCGCGCTCGCATCAACTGCGCCAAGTCGCGCGTCCGCATCCACGAACACATCCAGTTCGATATCGGCCGCACGCATGCCATCCACCGTGCGCATCGCATGCAGCTGCACGCCATCGATGTCCCGATCAATCACGAAGACGCCAATGTCGTCATCGACGCGTGCGCTCACCAGCAACCAGCGCGCCATCGGCGCGTGGTACACGCGGGTCTTGCGACCGCGCAGCCGCCAACCATCGGCTGCAGCCGTAGCGGTCGTCGCAATCGGCTGGAACCAGCCTTGCGCCTCCTCGTGCGCAAGCACTGCTACCGCCTCGCCCGCGGCAAGTGCGCACAGCAACACGTCGCGACGTGCGTCCCTTGCGATCAGCGAGATCAATCGGGTGGCGACCACTGCGCTGGAGAGGAATGGTTCGAGCAACAGGCCGGCGCCACTCGCTTCCGCGGCCAGCATCACTCCGACCGGACCTGCGCCAATGCCTCCATCGGCGTCATCGATATCCAACGCAAGCAAGCCCAGGTCGGCGAGATCGGCCCAAGCCTGGGGCGACCAACCCGCATCACCCGCGATAATTCCGGCGCGATGCGCAAGGCTATAACTTGACGCCAGATAGCGCCGGATCGAGTCCTGCAACATCTGCTGTTCTTCGGTGAAGGAAAAATCCATGCGTCGTTCCCGTCAGAGTTTGAGGACCATCTGCGCGATGATGTTGCGCTGGATCTCGTTGGATCCGCCGTAAATACTCAGCTTGCGCAGGCTCAAGTACTGGTGGACCGAGCGCGGCACGTCCTCGCCGCTGCCATCGAATTGCAGCGCACGTGCGCCCAGTGCTTCGACCTGCAGCTCGCTGATCTGCTGCAGGATCTCGGTGCCGCGCACCTTCAACATCGACGCCTCCGGCCCCGGCGCCTGCTGGCGCGCTTCGGCGAAGATCACCCGCAGGTTGGTGACTTCCAGCGCCTGCAGTTCCAGCTCCACTTGCGCAATGCGGGTGGCGAACACATCGTCGTCGGCCAGTGCCAGGCCATCGCGACGGGATTCGCTGGCCATGCGCTTGAGTCGCTTCAACTCGCGTTTGCTGGCGCCGATGCCGGCGATATTGGTGCGCTCATGCCCGAGCAGGAACTTGGCGTAGGTCCAGCCCGCGTTTTCCTCACCGATCAGGTTCTCGACCGGCACGCGCACGTTGTCGAAGAAGACTTCGTTGACTTCGTGATGCCCATCCAGCAGACGCGTGGGTTGCACGCGGATGCCGGGCGTTTTCATGTCGATGACGATGAAACTGATGCCGCGCTGCGGCTTCGCGGCTGGATCGGTACGCACCAGACAAAAGATCCAGTCGGCGTGCTGGCCCAGCGTGTTCCAGGCTTTCTGGCCGTTGATCACGTAGTGGTCGCCGTCGCGTTCGGCGCGCGTCTTCAACGAGGCGAGGTCGGAACCGGAACCCGGTTCGGAATAGCCCTGGCACCACCAATCGCTGCCGTCGAGGATGCGTGGCATGAAGCGTTCCTGCTGCGCCTGCGAGCCGTAACGCATGATCACCGGTGCGACCATCTTCAGGCCGAACGGCAACTGGATCGGCGCATCGGCCTGCACGCATTCGCTCTCGAACAGGAACTGGCGGGTCTTGTCCCAACCAGTGCCGCCATGCTCGACCGGCCACATCGTCGCGCCCCAGCCTTGCGCATGCAGAATTTGTTGCCAGCGACGTACATCCTCGGCGCCGTGACTGTCGTCGCCAAGGTGCACGCGTTCGCGCATATCGTCGGGAAGATTGGCCGCGATGAAGGCGCGCACCTCGTCGCGGAAGGCCAGTTCTTCCGGGCTGAAGCTCAAGTCCATGCGTGATTCCTGTGGTGAAGGCGTGCCATCAAGGCGCGCGCAGCGCGTCGATGAGGTACTGGCGCACCTGCGGGATCGCCTCGTAGGGATCAGCAGGTGTCTCGCCAGCGAGCAAGGCTTCGGTCCGCGTGCGCACGCCCTCCAGCGCCTGCGGGTGCGGCAGGATCCAGAAGCGGTCGTGGGCAATCGCATCGAAGGTCAGACTGGCGACATCGGCCGCAGTGACTTTCGCGGACGCCACGGCCTTCTCCACGAGCCCCGCGCCCAATGCGGCGCCGCGTGATCGGGTCGGGTCGTCGTGCGGACGGTTGCGGTGGGATGTCGCGATGCCGGTTGCCACCCACGACGGGCACAGCACCGAACAACCCACCTGCTCGGTGACCAGCGACAGGTCCTGGTGCAAGGTTTCCGACAGCGACACCACCGCATGTTTGGCGACGTTGTAGGGACCCATCAGCGGCGGATCGATCAGTCCCGCCATCGACGCGGTGTTGACGATGTGCGCGTGATACGCGGGATCCGCTTTTGCGGCGGCCAGCATGCGTGGCACGAAGGCGCGAATGCCGTGGATCGTGCCCCACAGGTTCACCCCGAGCACCCACTGCCAGTCCTGCACCGTGGCTTCCCACAGCAGGCCAGTGGTGCCCACGCCGGCGTTGTTGAACAGCAGGTGCACGGCGCCGAAACGCTCCCATGCATCGCGCGCCAATGCGTCGACGGCGTCGCCATCGCAGACATCCAGTTGGCGGTCCAGGATCTGGATAGCGTGCGCTTGCAGTTCGGCTACGGTTTCGGCCAATGCGTCGGCCTGCACATCGGCCAGCACCAACGACATGCCCTCGCGTGCGGCAGTGCGGGCGAACTCGCGGCCGAATCCCGAACCCGCGCCGGTGATGACCGCGACCTTGCCCTTGAGCGCATCCATCTTCTTCGTCATCGTCGTCGTCTCCGTCATACGGCCGTGAAGCCGCCATCGACGGCGAGCACCTGGCCGGTGATATGGCGCCCGGCTTCAGAGGCGAACAACAGCGCCGCACCCTTGAGATCCTCGTCGCCGCCGAGACGTCGCAATGGTGCGTTGCCCATCAGGGCTTCCTCGCCCAAGGTGTCGATCAGCCCTTGACTCATCTTCGAGGGAAAGAAGCCGGGCGCGATCGCATTGACGGTGATGTTCTTGCTACCCCACTCCGCCGCCAGTGCGCGCGTCATGTTGACCACCGCGCCCTTGGATGCGTTGTAGGCAATGGTCTTCATCTTGCCGCCGGCATTGCCACGCAGCCCGGCGATCGACGCGATGTTGATGATCCGGCCGCTACCGCGCGGCAGCATCGAACGCTTGGCGACCTCCCGCGACAGCACGAACAAGCCGCGCACGTTGAGATCGAACACCTTGTCCCAGGCGTCAAGCGGGTAGTCCGTCGCCGGCGCGCCCCAGCTTGCGCCGGCGTTGTTGACCAGCACATCGACCTGGCCGAATGCGGCCAGCGTGGCATCGAGCAAAGCATCGATCGATTCCGGCTTGCTGGCATCAGCGGCGAAGGCCTCGGCGCGGATGCCGCGGCCGCGCAAATGCGCGAGCGCGGCATCGAGTTCGGCCTGCTTGCGTGCAGTGATCATCACGCTGGCGCCGAAGTCGCCGAGTGCTTCTGCGATCTGCAGGCCAAGCCCGCGCGAGCCGCCGGTGACCAGTGCGACACGACCTTCGAGGTCGAACAACGTGCGGCTGGATGTCATGTGGGCTGTTGTCATGTGAGCCTCCTTCAAAACCATTGATCGCGCATGGTCAGCGCGGTGTCGTCGAGTGCGGCCAGCCGGTCCAGCCACGCATCCACGCGCGGCAGTTCCCACTGCATGAAGTACTGCGCGGCTTGCCGCTTGCCGTTGGCGAAATCGTCATCACGCATCCCAAGCGCGAGTATCTGCTCAAGCCAGATCCAGGCCATGGTGACGTGGCCGAAAGCTTCGAGATAGACCGTCGCGTTGGCCAGCCGCGCCACCGGATCGGCGACACCAAGCAGGATCGCGGTGACTTCCCGCAGGCGCGTCAGCCGTGTCGCGAGTGCACTCGTCGATGCCGCATCAGTCGTGTCGCGTGCACGCGCCAGCGTTGCATCGACCAATCCGCAATAAGCAGCGAACGCTGCACCTTCTTGCATCGCTACCTTGCGGCCAAGCAGATCGATGCCCTGGATGCCGTGCGCGCCTTCGTGGATGGCGTTGAGCCGGTTGTCACGCCAGAACTGCTCGACCTTGTAGTCGCGGGTGTAGCCGTAACCGCCGTGCACCTGGATGGCCAGGTCATTACCCGCGAGGCACCACTGCGACGGCCAGCTCTTGGCGACCGGCGTCAGGATGTCGAGCAAGCGTTCGCAGTTCGCCGAAGCTTCGGCGTCGCCGGCTTCGCGCGCGATCGCGGCCTCATCAACCAATTTCGCGCAGTACAGCACCAGACCAAGCCCACCTTCTGCGTAACTCTTTTGAGCCAACAACATGCGGCGCACATCGGCATGGGCGACCAGCGCCACCTGCGGTTGCGATGGGTCCTTGCCGGCAGGTCCCGGCAAACGTCCTTGCGGCCGATTGCGTGCGTAGTCGAGCGCATGCAGATACGCGGTATAGCCCAGCGCCACCGCGCCCAGCCCAACCCCGATCCGGGCATCGTTCATCATATGGAACATGCAGGCCAGGCCCTGTCCCGGCGCGCCGACGAGATAGCCGACGGCCCCGGCACGACCTTCTGGCTTGAAACGACCTTCGCCAAAATTCAATGCGCAGTTGACTGTAGCGCGGTAACCCAGCTTGTGATTCAAGCCGGCGAGGCTGACATCGTTGCGTTCGCCCGGTGCGCCGTCTTCGCCCACCAATGTGCGCGGCACGATGAACAGCGAAATGCCTTTCACCCCCGGCTGCAATTTGCCGTCTGTATCCGGCACCTTGGCCAGCACCAGATGCACGATGTTGCCGAGGATCGTGTGCTCGCCGCCGGAGATCCACATCTTGCGACCGCTGAGCCGAAACTGCGGGCCGAACGATGATGCGCTTTCGTATTCGGCGCGAGTGGTGATGTCCGAGAGCGATGAACCTGCCTGCGGCTCCGACAGGCACATGGTGCCGGTCCATTCGCCGCGCAACTGAGGCAATGCGAAGGCATCGACCTGCGCTTGCGTGCCATGTGCCAGCAGCAGCGACGAATTGCCCATGGTCAATGCCGGATACGCGCAGGCGCCGACGTTGGCGGCATACAGGTAGGCCAGCGCCGCCTTCTCCACCACGGTTGGCAACTGCATGCCGCCGACGGCGTCGTCATGGGTGGCGGCGATCAGCCCGCTATCGGCAAATGCGCGCGCGGCTTCGGCCACCTGTGGATGCACGCTGACCTGTTCGCCATCGAACTGCGGTTCTTGTCTGTCGGCAAGCTGATAGCAGGGGGCGAACAGGTCTTCGGCCAGTCGCTCGCAGCTGTCCAGCACCGCTTCGAAGGTCTCGCGCGAATGCGCGGCGAAACGCGGAGCAGCCAGCAACGCATCCACGTGCAACCAGTCATGCAGCTGGAAGCGCAGGTCAGCGCGCGAGATCAGCAACTCGGTCATGGTTTCAGAGGATCTCGAACAGGCCCGCGGCCCCCTGGCCACCACCGACGCACATGGTCACCACCACGTACTTCACCCCGCGTCGCTTGCCTTCGATCAACGCATGCCCGACCAGCCGCGCACCGCTGACGCCATACGGATGGCCGACCGCGATCGCCCCGCCATTGACGTTGAGCCTGTCATGCGGGATGCCGAGTGCGTCCATGCAATACAGGACTTGCACCGCAAAGGCTTCGTTGATTTCCCACAAACCGATATCGTCCACGTTGAGGCCGGCTTTCTTCAGCAACTTCGGCACCGCGAGCACCGGACCAATCCCCATTTCATCCGGCTCGCAACCCGCGACCGCAAAACCACGGAACGCGCCCAGCGGCGTCAGTCCCTTGCGTGCAGCCGCGTCGGCCGACATCAGCACCGAGGCCGATGCGCCATCGGAAAACTGGCTTGCATTGCCGGCGGAAATCACCCCGCCGGGCATCGCACTGCGGATCTTCGACACTGCTTCGTAGGTGGTGTCCGCGCGGATGCCTTCGTCGATTGACAGGGTCACCTCGCGCGTCGACACGGCGCGAGTGATCGGGTCGGCCACCGCCATGCGCACCGTGATCGGCACGATCTCGTCATCGAACTTTCCGGCTGCTTGCGCGGCGGCAGCACGTTGCTGGCTTGCCGCGCCGTAGCGATCCTGTCGTTCGCGATCGATGCCATAGCGCCTTGCCACGTTTTCGGCGGTCTGCAACATCGGCATGTAAACCGCGGGCTTGTGTTCCAGCAGCCAGTGC
>JBKJOY010000243.1:0-4044 GCA_046595415.1 Thermomonas sp. | reverse complement strand
TCACCGTGTTCATGCGTCGACGCCGCCGATACGTTCAAGTCGATAGCTGCCATCCAGCACCCGCCCGACCCAATCCTGGTTGGCCAGGTACCAGTCGACGGTATCAGCCATGCCTTGGTCGAAATCGTGACCAGGCGCCCAGCCCAGTTCCGACTTCAGCTTGTCCGCATCGATTGCGTAGCGACGGTCATGACCGGGGCGATCGGCGACATAGGTGATCTGCGATGCGCGCGGCTGGCCGTCCTCGCGTGGAGGGCGCGCATCCAGCAAGGCACAGATCGCATGCACGACCTGGATGTTCTGCATCTCGGCGTCGCCGCCGACGTTGTAGGTCTCGCCGACGCGTCCGCGCTCCAACACCGCACGGATCGCGGCGATGTGGTCGCCGACATACAGCCAGTCACGCACGTTCTTGCCATCGCCGTAGATCGGCAGCGGTTCGCCGGCCAGCGCTCGGGCGATGATCAACGGGACAAGCTTTTCCGGGAACTGGTACGGCCCGTAGTTGTTGCTGCAATTGGTGGTCAACACCGGCAGTCCATACGTGTGGTGGAACGCACGCACCAAGTGGTCGGACGCTGCCTTGCTGGCCGAGTACGGCGAGTTCGGCGCGTACGGCGTGTCCTCGCGGAACTTGCCGGTCTCACCCAGCGATCCATAGACCTCGTCGGTGGACACATGCAGGGAGCGGAACGCCTGCCTGGGTTTGCCTTCCAACGACTTCCAGTAGTCCCGCACCGCTTCCAACAGTGCGAGCGTGCCGACCACATTGGTCTGCACGAATGCCGCCGGCCCATCGATGGAACGATCCACATGGCTCTCGGCAGCGAAATTGATTACGGCGTCGGGGCGATGCTCCTGCAGTAGCCGCGCGACCAGCGCGCCATCTCCGATGTCGCCGTGCACGAATACATGGTTGGCATCGCCATCCAAGGCCGCGAGCGTGTCGCGGTTGCCTGCGTACGTCAGCACATCCAGGTTCACCACACGGATGCCAGCCGCAACTGCGTCGAGCACGAAGTTGCCACCAATGAAACCGGCGCCGCCGGTGACCAGCCATGTCGCCATTCGTTTGCTTCCTTGCTGCGCGGTGTTCAGAACGGGATATCGTCGTCAAATGGTACGTCGTCGAAGCTGGCCGGCTTGGACGGGGCCGGATCACGCCGCTGTGCAGGTGCCGGGCGCGCCTGGCGATCACCGCCACTGCCGCGCTGCTGATAGTCGCCGCCGCTGCGCTGTCCACCAGCGCCGCCGCCAGCTGCGCCACCTTCGGCGCCACCGAGCATCTGCATTTCATCGGCGACGATGTCGGTGAAATATTTTTCCACGCCATCCTGGCCGGTGAACTTGTCGTAGCGGATCGAACCCTCGATGTAGACCGAGCGGCCCTTCTTCAGGTACTCGCCGGCAATCTCGCCGAGCTTTCCGAACAGCTTGACCCGATGCCACTCGGTCTTTTCCTGCTGGTTGCCGTCCTTGTCCTTGCGCACGGAGGTGGTGGCGAGGGAAAGCGTGCAGATGGCCATGCCGCCCTGCGTGTACTTCATTTCGGGATCGTTGCCCAGGTTGCCGACCAGGATCACTTTATTTACGCCGCGGGCCATGTCATTCCTCGCATCTTCTTCGTCCGGAGCGGACGAGCACCATTGAATTATAGCGGTCGTGCCGGGGCCACCGGGCTCCGCCGCGCCAGGGTGTGGGAAAACCCCGTGGACCGACCCTGCAGGGCGCGCAGCCTATAATTCCGCGTCCCCCGAAGCGCCTGACCATGCCCGACACCCCCGTTTCCCTGCCAATGCGGCTCGAATTGCCCGAAATCCAGGCACTCAGCGCACCGGACATGGCCGCCATGGACGGCTTGATCCGCCAGCGCCTGGCCTCTGACGTGGTGCTGATCAACCAGGTTGCGGAATACATCATCAGCGCCGGCGGCAAGCGCTTGCGACCGATGCTGCTGCTGTTGGTGGCGGGGGCCCTTGGCCATCGCGGCCCCGATGCGCACCAGCTTGCGGCCGTGGTCGAATTCATCCACACGGCAACGTTGTTGCACGACGACGTGGTCGACGAATCCGACTTGCGCCGCGGACGCAGCACCGCCAACGCGGTCTGGGGCAATGCGGCCTCGGTGCTGGTGGGCGACTTCCTCTATTCGCGCAGCTTCCAGCTGATGGTCGAACTGGACCAGCTCGACATCATGCGGATCCTGGCCGACACCACCAATACGATTGCCGAAGGCGAAGTCCTGCAATTGCTGCACGTGCGCAACCCGGACACCAATGAAGCGGCCTATCTGCGCGTCATCGAGCGCAAGACCGCCGTACTGTTTGCCGCGGCGACCCGGCTCGGCGCGTTGCTGGCAGGTGCGGATGCTGCAACCTGCGATGCCATGCACACCTACGGCCTGCACCTGGGCTATGCGTTCCAGATCGCCGACGACGTCCTCGACTATGCCTCTGACGCCGAAACCCTGGGCAAGAACCTGGGTGACGACCTGGCCGAAGGCAAAGCGACGTTGCCGGTGATCCACGCGATGCAGCATAGCGACGATGCCGTCCGCGCCGTCCTCCGCCATGCGATCCAGACCGGCGATGCGGCGGCCTTGCCGCAGGTGCTGGCCGCCATCCACGCCTGCGGCAGCTTGGACTACAGCCGCGCCCGCGCGCAGCGCCATGCATCGGATGCAGAAGCGGCGTTGTCAGTGCTTGCCGACAACGCACATGTCGCGGCCCTGCGCGGGCTGGCCCGCTACGCCATCAGCCGCGACCACTGAACCACTTACTTCTTCGCGAAACGCTCGGCGAAGAAGTTGCGCATCATCAACTCGCCGCGCGTCGCCGCGCGTTCGTTGTACATGCAGCCCGGACTATTCGCTGTAGGCAGCGCAAAACAGTGCACCGCACCGCTGAAATTCACCAACTGCCAATCGGCGCCTGCCTCGTTCATTTCCTTCTGGAAGCCCGCAATATCGCCGGCCGTACCTTTGTCGTCCGCGCCATTGAGCACCAGCACGCTTGCCTTGATTGATTTGGGTGCGGCAGGCATCGGCGTGCTGAGTCCGCCGTGGAAGGTGACGACGCCGGCGATCTGCGCGCCGCTACGGGCGAGTTCCAGCACGGTGGAGCCACCAAAGCAGTAGCCAAACGCGCCGATCTTCGTTGCATCCAGGGGGGCTTTACCTGCCTGCGCCTTCAAGACTTCAACCGCCTTGTTGATCCGTGCGCGCCAGCTGGCGTCATCACCATTCAACTTCTTGACCTGCGCAAGCGCTTCCTCGCTGGTCTTCGGACGCACGCCCTTGCCGTAGACATCAGTCAGCAGGACCACGTAATCCCGCCCGGCGATGTGCTTGGCCTTCTCCAGAGCACTGTCGGTGACGCCATACCAATCCGGCACCATCACCAATCCGGGTCGCTTGGCCGTGGATGCATCGTCGTACACCACATAACCGTTGAAGTGGTCCTTGCCGACATCCCACTCCACCGGCTTGGCCTGCATTTTCGCGAAGACCGGCGCAGCGGCCAGCATCAGTCCAACAGCCAACAATGTGCGGCGCATTCGCATTCTCCTGATGGGTGGGGATCCAGAGCCGCTACGCTACGTGCTGGGCATTCACTCGGCGTGAATTCAAAACCCGGGACGTCAAAAAATCCCCATGCCGGCGATGCCGGAAATCGCGTCAGGATCGAAGCCGGCAAGCTCGGCGAAATGGCGGCCACGCGCCGTGTAATCCTTGTACGCACCAAAGCTGGGCGCACCCGGCGACAACAGGATCACGCCACGGCCGGGGAGTGCTTTTCGCGCCTTTGCCATCGCATCGACCAGATCCGCCGATTGTTCCAGCGCGAAGTGTCGATCCGACGCAACAGGGGTCAGCAGCTCGAAGATGCGCGGACCGTTCAGGCCCATGGTGATGACGGCGGCGGGCGATTGTTCGCGCATGGCATCGGCAAAAGTCTGCCACGGCAGGCCGCGATCATGCCCGCCGATCAGCACCGCAACAGGGCGATCCCGATATAGGTCCAGCGCCGCCAGCGTTGCGTGCGG
>JBKJOY010000075.1:0-7372 GCA_046595415.1 Thermomonas sp. | reverse complement strand
GCATGCGCCGCGCGATACAGGCGCTTGAGCTCGGCTTGCGGCAGGGCGCCCAGGAAACGGATGTTCGGCGCGGATGCGTGGGCCTTGCGCAGGGCCGCAAGCAGGTCGCCGTCGCCGACAATGGCGAGGTCGAGGTGCGGGCGCTGCACGAACAGCCGCGCCAGGCGATCGATGCCCTTGGACGCGGTCACGCGCCCGACGAACAGAAAGGTCGGCCGCGCGGGCGGTGCGGGCTCTACTGCCAGTTCGTTGAATTCCTCGGGAGCGCACATCGGCAGCACGCTCATAGGTCGCTTCAGGCCGCCCACCAGCAGGGCATCGCGGGTGAAGGCGCTCGGGGCGAAGATCCAGTCGACATGCTGGAATGATTCCTGAAGCAGGTTCGAGTAGCGCCAAAGCTGCGGCGGCCGGCCCGAACGGAGCTGGCACGAGAAGCAAGTCTTTGTATCGCACGCCCTGTTGCCGTTTTTCCAGAAAATGTGGGTGGGGCACACGCTCCAGTGCTCATGGGCGGTGAACACCTTGATAGGTGCGCCCGGCATGGACAGGATCCCTGGACCACCCATCAGCGAAATGTTGTGGAAATGGATCACGTCGTACGGGGTGCGCGTCATCCGCTTCAGGCGCGCTGCCTTCGGGCCGGGCCGGCCGGTCGCATGGGAATACAGGGGCGAGAGGATTCCCAGGCCGCTCCGGAGGCAGTGAATCGCAGGACTCGGGTCCGCCTCGGAGGCCGGGATACGACCACCCGATGCCGAATAGGCATCGTGGCAATAGACGACATCGACTTCGTGGCCGCGCCGCAGCAGCGCCGAAAACAACGCCCGCACGTAGGTGCCGTCGCCCCCGAAATGGTGCGGTGGATAGAAACTGGTCACCATCAGGATCCGCATCAACGCACCGCCAGGATGCGGTCTATCGTCTCCAGCAGCAGGCCGGCGCCGCGCTGCCAGGTGTTGCGGGCACTCTCGCGCGTGGTCGCGCTTCTCAGTGCCGCCTCGAGCTCGGGGCGGGTGGCCAGCGCGAGGATGCTAGCGGCGATCGATCGATCATCGTACGGGTCGAAGGACAGCCCGGCGCTACCTGCAACCTCCATCACGGCACCGTCCCGGGCAGCAAGCACAGGCGTACCGCAGCGCATGGCCTCGAGCGCAGGCAGCCCGAAGCCCTCGGACAGCGAGGGCATCACCAGCCCGATCGCGTTCGACAGCAACACGGCAAGGTCGGCATCCGGCACGAAGCCGGTCCAGAAAACTTGTGCGCACAACGCGGGCGCGCGCTGCAGGCGGTCGACCATCTGCTGGTACTCGGAATGGAAGCCGGCTCCGCCGGGGTCTCCAACCAGGACAAGGGACAATTGGTCGCCGCCGGGGCAAGACAGCGCGTAGGCGAACGCATCGAGCAAGCGCAACAGGTTCTTGTGTGGCGCAAAACCACCCACGTAGACCAGCAGGCGCCGGTCGCCGGGAAGCCCGTAGCGGGTCCGGATATCCCGATCCAATACAGGGTCTGACACGCACCGGAATATGTCGCTGGCACCTTCGCACAGGACGTCGATCCTGTCGGGCGCGACGCCAAGGTACGTGACAATTTCTGATTTGGCGGTCTGCGACACAGTCACGATGTGCGTGGCAGATTGGCGCGCCAACCATGTCTTGGTGTTCCACAGCATGCGATGCCTGCGCGACGGGAACACCAGCTCGGGGAAATGTTCCGCGATCGCATCGTGGAAGGTGACGATGGACTTGACGCCACGCGGCGGCGGGAACCAGGAATACACGGCCGGGTAGTAGATGGCATCGAGATGGCCGGCGCGTGCGGCGTTCCAGAATCGGACGACATCGCCGATGCTCCTGTGGCCGTCGGCGACCGCAGCATCGACGACCCGCCGCTTCGCTCCGACGTCCACGACCTCCACCCCGGGGAAATCAAACTCTGATCCCCATGCCTGGTCGGCAAACGCGACGAACGTATGGCCCGATTCGAGCTGGAAGAGCTGGGTGAGCAACTCACGGGTGAACCGCCCGAACCCACGCGGGTTATCCCAGCAGGAGACATCCACGCCCACCCGCATCAGGATCCACCCCATTCGCGTGCGCCTGCCGCAGCCACGTTTTCGGGGGCGCAGCTGAGAAACCAGTCCCGGAGCCGAGCCACCTGCAGGATTTGTGCCGGAGTGATGGGTACGCGATCAGGATCAAGCCGATGAAATTCCTTCACCAGTTTCTGCAGGCCCGGATAGGCTGGCTCGCCACGGACGGCACGCGAGGCCAGGTTGACGGCGTAGGTGGCAAGGTGTCTGGCGGCATTCACTCCCGGGCCCGCAATTTTCGAACGCCTGGACACAACCCCGGCGGTCCAGACGCCGTAGTCATGGAACAGATCGGCGGTAAAAGAGCCTCCCGTTCCCGCGACCGAAGCACGTGCGCAGGTGGGCCGGGCCTGGACGCTCAACAAGATCCTTACCAGCGCCTGCTGGATCGTCGCCGTCAGTTGCCAAGTGCCATGGGCATTTCCCGACACCATCCATTCGGCGTGGTCGATCGCATCGAGGGGAAACAGCTTCTGCAGGATGGAGATGGGATGCGGCAGGATATCGCCCACGATGCGCGCCCAGCGCCTGCTGTCCTGCCCACCGCCAGCCGTCTGGAACACGAGGTCGACGGTTGTCAAAGCTTGCAGCTGCGGAAGGTGTCCAACCAAGCCGGCGATCGAACGCTGGAACGCGTATTGGTGGGTGGGACAGAGCCAGACGCCGTGCGTCGCCGCCGCCTGGACCAGGGCAGCCGATGCGTCTGCGGAAGTCGCAAGGGGTTTTTCGACAAAGGCCGAAACCCCGGCAGCGATGCATTCCCGGATCAGCACCTCGTGAGTGTCGGTGGGCGAGCAAATGTGCGCGATGTCCACTCGCTCGTGCTGGAGACACCCGCCCAGGGAGGTGTACGCTCGCCCGCCGGACCGCCCGGCCAGTTCCTTCGCAGCAGCAACATCGTTATCCACGATGGCAACGACGTGGCTACCCGCAAGCCGCACCGCGTGCGCATGCCAGCGGCCCATGAGGCCGGCACCGACTACCATTACCCGCCGCGGCGACAAACCTGAATCGGTGCCTGAGGGCATGGGAGTCCTGCGTTGTGGGCGGCAGTGGCCTGGCCGACCGCCCCCCAATCCGAGTGGAAGTCATCCGGACCGACCGGCATGGTTCCATGCTAACCGTTGTCCTAACAGTATCGTGGATCAGCGATCGCGTTGGCACTCCCGGCAGCACCTGCCAAAAACTTCTGTGGTCGATACATCGGGAAAACCTATACACTCGCGTGGTTTTGGACCAGCCTGCATGGGGCGCTGGCCGGACTGCTGGAAATTCGTGACGCGGCTCGCCATCCGCTGTCACCGGGGTTCCGCAAGAGCTGACGACTGCGTCTTCAGGTAAATGCTTGCCGCACATGAACGCATGTGCTGGCACGATCGTTGCTTGGACAGTCGGATGCACGAAGACCAACCCGCAGTGAGCAGGCCGACTTTGCAAACCAGCGACCCGAAGTTGCCCGAGTTGACCATCAGCGTCATCACCCCGGCCTTCAACGCGGCGCACTACCTGGTGCACTCGTTGCCGCCGCTGATGCGTCTACTTGAGAGCGGAGCAGTGTGCGAAGTGATCGTGGTGGACGACTGTTCATCGGATGGAACGACCCGTGCCGCCATCGAGGCCTCCGGCGCGACCTACCTTGCCACGCCAAGGAATGGTGGTCCGGGCTTCGCCCGCAATTTCGCCGCCGCTGCCGCAAAGGGCGATCTGCTCTGGTTCGTGGATGCCGATGTGGTCATCGACGCGCGCTCCGCCCTGCGCATCCAGGCGCATTTTCTGCAACCAACTATCTGGGCCATGTTCGGGTCCTATGACGCCAATCCGCCTGCGCGAAACTTCGCCTCGCAATACAAGAATCTGGTGCATCGCCATTACCACCAGCGTGGCCGGCTGGACGCATCGACGTTCTGGTCGGGGTGCGGCGTGGTGCGCAGGGACCACTTCCTTTCCCTGGGCGGGTTCGACGTTGATGCTTTCCATGAACCATCGATCGAGGACATTGAACTGGGGTACCGGATGCGCGATGCCGGCGGTCGAATCGTGCTGGACCCGGAGTTCATGTGTACCCACCTCAAAGACTGGACGCTCAAGGAGGTGGTGCTGAACGATGTGCTGAAGCGTGCCTTGCCGTGGTCGCGCTTGCTTGTGCGTCGCACCGACAGGACGAGCGACCTCAACGTCAGCACAAGTGAACGCATCAGGGCAGGAGTGTCTTGTCTCTGGCTCGCGTCGGCCCTGATGGCGCTAACGGGTAGCTTCGGTGCGGTCGTACCAGCAGTCGCGCTGGGGTTGACCGTGTGCGTCGGCATAATGAATTGGCGCCTGGGTGCTTATTTCGCGAGGATCCATGGGCTGGCCTTCGCGGTCGCTGCCGTTCTTTTTCATCAGGTCTACTACGTCTACAGCGCTTTGACCTTCTTGTATGCGCGATTGCGTCCTGCCCACTAACCTCGGAACGTAAGTCGGCTATCTCTATGCACACCGTTGAAGCGAACGAACTCAAACAGACCGACGCCGCGAGCTATGACAGCGTCGCTGCAACCTTCGATCAGATGTCCGAGCGCTACTCCAAGCCTGCGGCCGAGCGACTCCTGGCCCTCGCGGACATTGGCCCGCGAGATCGCGTCCTCGATCTCGGTTCGGGCACCGGGTTGGTGGCGCTCCGCGCTGCGGCAATCGCGATACACGGCCGGACCGCCGGCATTGATCATTCCGAGGGCATGCTCGAACAGGCGAGAGGCAAGGCGGAAGCGCTCGGACTCACCCGGCGCGCCACCTTCCTCAAGATGGATGCAGAAGCGCTTGAATTTCCGGATGCATCCTTCGATATCGCCGTCTCGCTCTACGTGTTGCTGCATCTCCCGGATCCGCTGGCGGCTCTCAGGGAGCTGCATCGCGTGGTTCGTCCCGGGGGCCGCGTCGTGGTCGCCGTGGGCGGTGCCGCGACCCTCTGGTCCCGATCCGGCCGCGCGCAGGCGCTGGCCCGCCTGGGTGAATTTGTTGCCAGTGCACGCCGTCCGGTACTGACTGCGCCTGGGTTCCTGCGTGCGCTGATGCACGATATGGGCCTGCAGGCAGGCCACCTGGATCACATGCCCCACCACGGACACATCGACACCCCCGGATTGCTTCGCGAAGCCGGATTCCACGACGTCCGGTCAGACTGGGCGGGCGCGACGTTTTCGTTGACACCGGAGGCTTTCTGGGATGTCTCAGCGGTCTACGGCAGCGCCGAACGGGTACGGATCGCCGAACTGGCCGCGGACGATGCAGGGCGCTTGAAGGCCGCATTTCTGCAGGCGGCGAGGCAAGCGCAGTCCCGCAACGGGCGCCTTCTCTATCGCTGCGGTGCCCGCATCCATGTCGCCTGCCGCTAGTGTGCGTGCATGCAAGGGCACCGCATGCGTTTGGCGTAATGCCGGCGCACCGGCATTGCGAGCGTGCAGCGGGTCTGGCAAGTTCTGCAGTACCGGTACCGTCATCGGATGCGTGCGCGCGACCCCTGCCGTGAAATTCACATGGTGAGCCGCAGTCGCTCGTGGCGGGTAGGTCTCGTTGGTCTTGGCAGCGCGGCCATCAATATCCATGTGCCAGCGTTGGAAACGCTGCGAAGAGTGGAGATCGTGGGCGGTCACGACACCGCCTCCGTGGCGGGGGCACGCACGATGCCCGTGTTCGACTCCCTGGAGGCCCTCCTGGAGCGAGCACGCCCGGAAATCGTGTGCATCGTCACGCCGCCTGGTTCCCATTACGTGATTGCAAAACAGTGCCTCGAACACGGCGTGCACGTGTTTTGCGAGAAGCCCTTCGTTGAGACGATCGAGCAAGGGCTGGATCTGATCGGCCTTTGCCGTGCCCGGAGCCTGTCTCTGGTCGTGAATCAGGAATTCCGCTACATGCAAACCCACGCGGCCACGAAGGCTCGCATCGGGCATCCGGATTTCGGGGACCTGCAATTCATTTCGGCAAGCCAGAGTTTCAGGACGTCGCCTGCTACCGAAGCGGGCTGGCGGGGAACGTCGAATCGACGCACCTGCCACGAATTCGGCATTCACGTCCTGGACCTGTGCCGGTATTTTTTCGACGAGGAGCCGCTCTCGATCTCGGCGCGCATGCCCAAGCCCGGCGGCGCAGACGGACCGGACCTGCTTAACCTCATCCATCTCGAGTTTTCCGGCGACAGGGCCGCCCAGATCACACTCGACCGCCTTACGCATGGACCGCATCGCTATCTCGACATGCGCTTGGACGGCACGAAAGGTTGCATCGAGTCGTCTTTCGGCGGGTTGATGGAAATTGCGATGGGCGTGCAGGGCAATGGCGTCGGACCCTTCGTGCGGCTGGAGCGGCGTGCCAGTGCTTCCGCAAAACTGTTCCGGGGGGAACGGGGTACGGTGATTGGCGCGGATCCACTTGCGGTGTTCCCCGCGGCGACCGCCCGGCTGTTCGGGAAAATGCTGGATGCGCTGGAAGCGGGGTCGGAGCCACCCTGCAATGCGATGGACAACCTGAAGACGCTTGCACTGATGCTGGCTGCCTATGAATCGGCCGAACGCAAGGGCGAGCGCATCGACGTCGGAAGCCTGCTGCGCGGCGAAGCGGCGCACTAGCGATGCCCCGTGTCTTCATCGGGATTGCCATACTGCAATTCGGAATACTCGCCATCGGCCTGATCCGAGGGAAAACACTCGCCCTGCTCTTCGGGCCGGATGGCCTCGGGCTGCTGGGAGCCTATGACCAATTGGTCGTAGTCCTCACGCAGCTGGGCGCCCTCGGGGTCCCATTCGCCGCGATGAAGGCGATGGCGGCAGCATCGACATCCGGCGCCTCGGCATTCAACGCGACGTTTTCGCGCTTCCTTGCCGCCCTGTCAGTCCTGGCCACCGCCGCGACGCTCCTGACACTCCTGGTGACGTTCGCCTGGCCTTGGGCATTCGGGCCGGAACTCGCCGGAAACCCGGTCCTGCTCAGGCTCGCAGCGCTTGGCATCTTCCCGCTGATGATGACCATTTTCATCGCGCAGACCTTGGTCGCGAGCCAGGCGCCTGCCGAAGCGGCGCTGTTCGCGTTCCTGTCTGCAGCCCTGCTTGCGGCTGCAGCGATTGCAGGAGCGTTGCTTGACGGCCTTCATGGGGTCTACGCAGCCACCGCGCTCGCGGGGTACAGCTTTGTTGCCCTGTCGCTGGTCAATCTCAAGCGCAAGCGCGGGCTACGTTTGCGTCCAGAGGGAGGCACGCGGTTATTGTTTCGAACCATCGATGCTCCCATCCTGAAGACGGCATT
>JBKJOY010000007.1:0-3827 GCA_046595415.1 Thermomonas sp. | reverse complement strand
ATACACCCGCTTCGACAACCTTGCGCATGATTCGGTGGGTAGTTTCGAGTAACTACTGGTGCACGCGGGCTTGCGCGGCGATGCGTTGGAAGCCGTCGGTATTCGCTACGCGGCTCGAAATGCCGCTGCGCGAACACCGACGGCTTCCAACGCAGGACAACTAGCTGCAAGCGTGCACGGATATGGTCGAATAGCGCTATGAGCAACGTCCTCAGCCAGCGTCCCACCCGGATCAACATCGACCTGGATGCGATGACCCACAACCTGCGTGCGATCCGCGCGCACGTGGGCGTGCCCGTGATGGCGATTGTCAAAGCCAATGCATATGGCCACGGCTTGGCGCCGGTCGCGCTGCATTTGCAAGCACAAGGTGTGGAGCAACTTGGCGTCGCATTCGTGGAGGAGGGCATTGCATTGCGCAACGCCGGCGTGAGCATCCCCATCCTGGTGCTGGGTGGAATCTTCGGCCCGCAGGTGGCGCACTTCATCAGCCATGACCTTGAAATTACGGTGTCCTCGCTGGACAAGTTGCGCCAGGTCGAGGCGACCGCTGAAACGCTTGGCCGCAAGGCGGTGATCCATCTCAAGATCGATACCGGGATGGAACGCATCGGCGTGCACAGTTATTCGTGCAAACCGTTCATCGAGGCGGCGCTTGCCTCGCGCTGGTGCGAACTGAAAGGCATTTATTCGCACCTGGCGTGCGCCGACGATCCGGCATCACCGATGACGGGTGAGCAACTCGGGCGGTTCCTTGGTGCCTGCGCGCATATCGAACGCGCGGGGGCGCCGATGCCGGTCCGTCACCTCGCAAACTCCGGTGGCGTTCTGCACTTCCCGGAAACCCATCTGGACATGGTGCGTCCGGGCATCCTGACGTATGGCGTGCTGCCGGACCCGGCATCGCAGGCCACCATTGACGTGCGGCCCGCGCTGTCGCTGGTGTCGCAGGTGGTGTATTTCAAAGTGGTCAAAGCGGGGCACCCGGTCAGTTATGGCGCGACGTGGGCACCGGATGCGGATACGCGCGTGGTGACCGTGCCGATTGGCTACGGCGATGGCTATATGCGGTCGCTCTCCTCACGTGGGCAGGTGTTGATTCGGGGCAACCGGCATCCACTGGTAGGCCGCGTCTGCATGGACCAGTTCATGGTCGACATCGGCGGCGACAGCGCGTGGAACGAGGACGACGTCGTCCTGATCGGTCGCCAGGGCGATGAAGCGCTGACCGCGGAGGCAGTCGCGCAGGCGGCGGGCACCATTCCCTACGAACTACTCACAGGCCTCAACGAACGCATTCCACGCAAGTACCACGTGAGTTGACGTACGACGCGCGTTGACCCTGCGCCAGCCCTCGTGATTCACTCATCGATCACTCGGGGGAGAAACAATGGCATCGTCCACATCGCGCACGGGATCGACGCGCCAATCTTCACGGCGACCAAAGCGCGAAGCGATGTCACGGGTGGACACCGCGTGGTTGCGGATGGAGCGTCCGACCAACCCGATGATGATCACCGGCGTCCTGATGTTCGCCGAACAGATGTCGTTGCCACGTCTGAAGAAGGTGATCCAGCAACGTTTCCTGAGTTACCAGCGGTTCCGCCAGAAACCAGTCGAAGGCGCGACCGGCGCGCAATGGGTCGAGGATGAAGCCTTCGACCTCGACTGGCATGTCCGGCTGTCAGGTTTGCCCGGCAAGTCCGGTCCGGCGGCGGAGAAAAAGGCGCTTGAGCGCTTCGCCAGCCAATTGGCGTCCAGCCCGTTGGACCCGACCAAGCCGCTGTGGCAATTCCACTTGGTCGAGCGTTACCAGGGCGGCAGTGCCTTGGTCGCGCGCATCCACCACTGTTATGCCGACGGTATCGCGCTGGTGCAGGTCTTGTTGTCACTGACCGATACCACACGCACCCCGGACGATGGCAAGCGCCTGGATAAGGCCTGGCTCAAGCAGGACGCCGCTCCGGTTGCGCGTCGAGTGGGTGCGATGGACCGCTACATGAAGCTGGGCGGCAAGATGCTGGAGCAGGGCATGGCGATGTATCGCGATCCCACGCTCGCTAGCCTGATCGCCAAGGAGGGCGGCGAGATCGCCCGCGAACTGGTCACCGCCCTCGCATTGCCGGACGATCCACCCTCCTTGCTACGCGGCAAGCTTGGGGTGAGCAAGCGTGTCGCTTGGGCGGAGCCGCTCGATCTTGAAGAGGTCAAGGCTGTCGGGCGAGCCTGCGATTGCACGGTCAATGACGTCTTGATGGCTGCCGCAGCAGGTGCCTTGCGTGGGTACATGCTGGATCGCGGGGAGGATCTCGATGGCATGACCTTGCGCGCCACTGTGCCAGTCAACCTGCGGCCGTTGGAACATGCCAAGAAACTGGGCAATCATTTTGGCTTGGTGTTCCTGGAATTGCCCGTCGGCGAAGACAATCCATTACGACGGCTTGAACGCATCGCCGAGTGCATGAATCAGTTGAAGAATTCACGTCAAGCCATTGTTGCATATGGCCTTTTAGCAGCTCTCGGTGTGGCACCTCCACCGTTACAAGAGGTCGCACTGGAGATGTTCAGCCGAAAAGCCAGTGCGGTGGCAACCAATGTGCCGGGCCCGCAGCAACCGCTGTACATGGCTGGATGCGCCGTTCGCGACATGATGTTCTGGGTGCCACAAACCGGCTCGATCGGGATTGGTCTGTCGATCATGAGCTATCGCGGCCAAGTCCATTTCGGTCTGATATCCGATGCTCGCCTGATCCCGGATCCGGATGCAGTCATCCGCCGGTTCGGTGCCGAGTTCGAGAAATTGTTATATCTGGCCTTGATGGGCAACTGGGATATTCGGCTGGATGCCAAAGGCGCCGTGGCAATGCTGGAATCCTCAACCGCAGCTTAATCGGCACGTCACGTGTTCACATTCGGGCCACATGCCCACGCCTAGCCTGTTCGACGTATTCAGGATTGCCTGAAGACATCCACAGATCAGGAGGCTCTCCCCATGAACACCAAGCTCAAGCTCACCGCGCTCGCAGCCACATTGGCCTTCTTCGTATCTGGCTGCGCCAGCTATACCGGCCAGACCAATGATCAAAATGATCCCAACCGCACGCAGCGTGGGGCACTGATTGGCGCAGCCATCGGTGCAGCAGCAGGCTTGCTGAGTGGTGGAGACGCGGTCGAACGGCGCCAGCGCGCCATGGTCGGCGCAGGCGTTGGTGCGCTCGCCGGCGGGGCAGTTGGCGCTTACCAGGATCGTCAAGAGGCGGAATTGCGTCGTGAAACGGCCGGCACCGGCATCGATGTCAGCCGCGACGGCGACGTAATCAAGCTCAACCTGCCGGACGGCGTCACCTTTGATTTTGCCAAGTACGACCTGAAGTCGCAGTTCTACCCTGCGCTGAATACCGTCGCGGCCACGCTGAAGCAGTACGACCAGACCATCGTGGAAGTGAGCGGTCATACTGACAGCGTGGGTTCCGATGCCGCCAACCAGACGCTGTCCGAGCGTCGCGCGAGCGCGGTGGCAACCTACCTGATGGGGCAAGGGCTGCTGCGTGAGCGCTTCGAGATCGTCGGCATGGGCGAGCGTTACCCGATTGCCAGCAACGACACCGATTCTGGCCGTGCGCTCAACCGCCGCGTCGAGATCCGCTTGTTGCCCGTGCAGTCGTAAGCCTGCGTAGCACTGAACCAACGCACGGGCCGCATTGCGGCCCGTGTTGTTTCCGGACGACTGCCCGCTTGTGATCCAGCGGTTCGTCCCTATACTGTTCTGGTCAGCCACATCGACACTACCCGGGGGTGCACTGGCTTCGACGGGGGTTGCGAAATGA